>JAQICC010000368.1 GCA_027858735.1 Salinivirgaceae bacterium | reverse complement strand
TATAGGTTCATATGTAAATGTAACCATTAGAAATATAGAGTTATACATGTTGCTAGACTTACTTTAACTTTAGAATTAATTATAAGGTTTATGATGTATTCATATGCTTTGAGACAATGTTTAATTATGGTTTTAAAGGATAGAAATAAAGATTGTAATTAGAAAATATTTGGACTTGATATAAAATATCAAATAGATTCTCAAACACCTCCCTATTTTGCTTGTATTCAATATAAAATAGCGACAGAGCTAGAGTAATTTTTATCATAGCTAATTCAAATTTTTACAGAATTATCGGGAAAATTTAATAAAATTGTGACTGCATATTGGATAATTAGCATACTGATAACAAGATTGCTATAATGGTGCAATTTTTAAACCCCAAAAACTTCACAATTACTCGTTAATCTGTTATTTTTTTTTCTTCAAATCTCTGACAATTTGTCATTTTTTGTTAAGTGTTTTTTTTTTTGAAACTCTGGTAATTAATTAAGTTGAAAAAAAATCCCTGTTGAATGAGAGTCAAGTATATATTTAAAATTGGTATTTTTTCAATATACTTAATACTAATTAGTGCTCCTATTTAAAATAATTATTTAGTTATTTTAAATACATGCCATTATTCATTTTTAAACCACTAATTTTGCCGAAATTTTTTTAAAACCTTTAGTAACGCTAGCGGGAAATTTTAGTTTTAAATATGGATAGTAAATCGAGCGCACAGATTAATATAAATAGGTATATAGAAATTTATACTTCGGAAGAAGTGAAGTATAGAGGGGAGAGATTATATGGATCGGGGACTGTTGATTTTAAGGTGTATGAGGAGATTACTGATACCTGGAAATTTTTTGTACATGGATCTCAAGTTTGCAGGGTTTCGGTAAGAGGCGTAAATAAGGATGCTATTGAAGCAACTTGTACCTGTCCACAAAGTTGGGGTGGCGTTTGTATGCACACAGTTGCATCAATGCTATACATTTCAGGTGCTGAGAATGCAAAATCGGGTTTGCATATTGACGAAGGTTATCATGAAAATGTAGAGAAACGGGGTAATAGACTCATTCGACATACTTCTGCAGGTTCTGTATATGAACTTAAAGAATACGAGTTGATTGAAAAGGAAATGGTAAGTGATAATATTTCCAAGAGAGTTTTTAATCAGCTTAGCTATTACTCTCATTTAATACATATTCTGAATGTTGAAATTGCACCCAATAAAACATTATTTCATTTTGATAACGAAGGTGCAGAAGTAACTATAAAATTCTTTTCTGAAGATGGTAAAGTATTTGTTTCTTCATCAGAGTTTTCTCAGTCAGATACTTTTACTCACACTATTGCATATTGTTTGCTTTTAATAGCCAATTCAAATACCCCTTTTATGTTGGGTGATGTTTTTGGTGAAAAACTAGCTCAAAAAGAAAAAGATATTTTAAACGACTACGGATTGGAAAATGATGTTTCCTTTGATCAATACTTTTTTCATAGTTTTGATGAAAAATATGGCCTTACCATTGAGCGGAATAACAATTCAAAAGGAATGATTCCTGTAGTGCAGAAAGAAATAGATCCCTTATTAAGCTTTTTAAATAAAACCAGCAGCGAAGAGCTATACCTGGAAGGGTTAGTGAGTGAGAAAGATCAACGGGAGTTTGGTTTTGTGCTTAGAATGAATTCAAAGAATGAGGAGAGTTTAGAAAAATATTATGAAATTATCCCCATAGTTGGGAAAACAAATAAAGCAGGTAATATTCTTAATACTTATATAAATGAATATTCCGATTTCCTTAATTTAAGAATTCAGAAGAGTGAAATAACAAGAAACCTACTTGATATTGTTGCTGAATTAAAAGAAATAAAGGAAAATTCTCTGCTGGATTTTCAGATTAATAAGCGCGCTTTTAAGTTACTTGCCAAGGAAAAGTATGTTTTTGGCTTAAAGGAGAATACGTATAGTGATAAAAAAACGAATATTCAAGAAATAGAGTTGTCAGCTTTAGAGATTGATTTGGTTTTTGAAGTTTCGGAAAATGACGATTATTTAGTATCAACAATGAGACTGAAAAAAGGCAATGAGGTTCTTGAGCTAAATGCTATAGATTCTACGAAATCGACCAACGAAATAATTGTAATAAATGATGTTTATTATTTCGTAAAAAATCATAAGGTTAGTCGTTATTTAGCTGATTATCCAGACAGTTTAAAAATGGTTAAAAATCATAGTTCCGATTTCTTTAATCAGGTAATTAAGCCCATTTCAAATGATTTTGATTTTGTATTTAATGAGAATACCTATTTAGTAAATACCATTGAACTTGATTTTAATAAAAAGCAACTGTTTCTTTCTGAGCAAAATGAGTATGTTATTATAACTCCCCAGGTTGAATATGATAATGATATTTCAGCTTTATTGCATTCATCGGGAAATATTTTGGTTAAAAATGAAACTGAGTTATTAGAATACAAAAGAAATCAGGAACTCGAAAACGAATACATTGATTCTATTGTTGAATTGCACCCTAGTTTTGAAGATCAGAGAAACAGAAGGGTTTTTCACTTGCATTATAGTGAATTTGCTAAGAATATGTGGTTTTATAAATTTTTTGATCAACTTAAAACCAGAAATATAGAGATTTACGGTTTAAGAGATTTAAAGAATTTTAAATATTCGCCTTATAAAGGAAAAATTGATACTACAATTTCGTCGGGTCAAGATTGGTTTGAAGTTGATGTTAATGTAAGTTTTGGAGATAGCAAGGTTAGTATTTCGGACATTAGAAAGGCTGTAATAAATAAGCAAAGATATATTCAACTAAATGACGGATCGGTTGGTGTATTGCCAGCTGAGTGGTATACGAAACTTGAGAAGTATTTTAGGAATGGGGAAATTAAAGATGATAAGTTAACCATTTCAAAACTTCGATTCTCTATTATTGACGATCTTTTCGATAATATTGATGATATGGAGCTTATAGAAGAAATTGCTGAAAAGCGAAAAAAGCTTTCGTCATTCAGTGAAATTGCAAAAACTGAGGTGCCAATTGAAGTAACTGCAGAGTTACGTCATTATCAGAAAGAAGGGTTAAATTGGCTTAATTTTCTTCATGAAATGCAATGGGGAGGCATTTTGGCCGATGATATGGGATTGGGAAAAACATTGCAAATATTAACTTTTATTCAACATTTAAAAAGTAAAGAAAATTCAACCCATTTAATCGTTGTGCCTACAACATTGCTATTTAATTGGGAAAAAGAAATTGAAAAATTCACACCCGATTTAACGACTTTTTACCATTATGGTATTGACAGGCAAAAAAGCCCTCAGGGTTTTGGCGATTATGATATTGTGTTTACTACCTACGGTTTACTCCTTCGCGATATTGAAATGCTACGTGAATTCAGTTTTAATTATATAATACTAGACGAGTCTCAGGCAATAAAAAATCCGGCTTCGCGCCGTTATAAAGCTGCTAATTTAGTAAATGCCAAAAACAGAATTGCTCTTTCTGGTACTCCAATTGAAAACAGTACATTTGATTTGTTTGCTCAAATGAGTTTTGCCAATCGCGGTTTTTTTACTGGTGCAAATGCGTTTAAAGAAAACTATTCGAATCCTATTGACAAGGAAGGTGATGAAGCCATTGGAGGTGAGTTACATAAATTAATTAACCCGTTTGTATTGCGGAGGACTAAAGAAACTGTTGCTACTGAATTACCTGCTAAAACAGAAGATATTATTTATTGTGAAATGGAACCTGAACAACGGAGGGTGTACGATGCTTATAGAAATAACTATAAAAACCAATTGGTAGAGAAAATAGCTGCCGACGGTATGGGTAAATCTAAAATTATGGTTTTAGAAGCATTAACACGCTTACGACAAATTTGCGATTCACCAGCACTTGTAGATAAAGATTATATTACCGATGCTCAGGCAATTAAGGTAAAAGAAATACTTCGTCATATTACCAACAAAACGGCGAATCATAAAATTCTAATATTCTCACAGTTTGTTAAAATGCTATCGATTGTTCGCGACGAATTAACCAAGCTGAATATTGATTTTGAATACCTTGATGGGAAAAGTTCAACCAAACAACGCGAGAAGTCGGTAAATAATTTTCAAGATAATGATGATTTAAGGGTGTTTTTAATAAGTCTTAAAGCAGGAGGTACCGGTTTAAACCTTACGGCTGCCGACTATGTTTACTTACTCGATCCTTGGTGGAATCCGGCAGTAGAAAATCAGGCGATTGACCGTTGTTACCGCATTGGGCAAGATAAAAAGGTATTTGCTTACCGCATGATTTGTAAGAATACCGTAGAGGAGAAAATCGTGAAATTACAGAATAGGAAAAAGAAAATTGCAGGCGATATTATTCAAACCGATGAAAATATTATGAAGAACTTATCGAGCGATGATATTAAAGATTTGTTCGGATAAAAACTACATTATATAAAAAAGGAGCCCATGGTATACAAGGGCTCCTTTTTTATATAATTACCTTATTAATTAACCATTAATCTTGCAACCTTATTGCTTCCATTATTGGTTGTTTTAACTATGTAAAGACCTTTATTAAATTTGCTTATATTTAACTGCATTGTTCTTGAATTGGCGTCAACCTCTGTTTGGTAAACTAACATTCCATTTGAATTGTAAATTGAAATAGTGGTTGAGCTTTGTGTGCCATCAAGCTTAATATTTACCAAATTTTTTGCAGGGTTCGGGTAAATAGTTAAAGTCGCATCAATTGACTGTGTTATAGACGTTTCTTCAACTTCTTTTATGCTTACATTATCAACTATCGCATAACTCATATCAGCATCGCTTGTGCAGTGCCATCCAAATGTATAGCTATCGCTTGATGTAATAGAGATAGTAGTTTTTGATTCTGTAAAGTCAGTATTGTTAAATTCACCTAAATCAACAAGGTTTTGATCTAGTAAACCACCTGAACCATACATAACATTAAGTTTTTCAGTAAAATCAGAATTGGCAGCTGCATAAAAGAAGCTAATCTCATAATTTTTCCCGGCTACCATATCAAAACATGGTGATACTAACCAATCGTCAGCACTGTTGGTGCTATGAAATTTATATGCTACACCTATTCCATCTCCAACACCGGCATCATTAAAAAAGCCCCAAGTACTTTCGTCTTCGTTGGCGTTATAGGCACCCCATCCAGCTCTGTCACCTTCTGTTTCGTAACCAGTAAAGTAATTACTTGGATTTAAACAGGTAACCACACCTTCGTTTACAGTTATATAGTCGGTTTTTTGTTCATTACTACCAATCATTCCATCAGTTACAGTTAAAAGTACTGTATATGTTCCGGCAACTGTGTAAGTATAGGTCGGATTTTGTTCTTGCGAATCTTCCGTTCCATCATTGTCAAAATCCCAACTCCATGTAGTTACATCACCTGTTGATTCATCGGTAAAGTTGACAGTTAATGGAGCATCACCTGAAGTAACATCGGCTGAGAATTCCGCATCGATAGGAACAACAACTTCGTTAACCGTGATATAACTTGTTTTAGTTTCAGTATCGCTGGTTGTACCATCGCTTACGGTAAGGCTTACAGTATATGTACCGGCTGTTTCATATGTGTATGTTGGGTTTTGAGTTGTGGCATCGGCCGAACCGTCGTTATCAAAGTCCCAACTCCAACTTGTTATATCACCTGTTGAAGCATCAGTAAATGAAACTTCTAAAGGTGCATCGCCCGATGTTTTATTTGACGAGAATGCAGCGGTAATATCCGCAATAACTTCATTAACAGTAATTAAATCAGTCATTACAGTATCATCGCTGTTGGTTCCATCGCTCACAACTAGTTTAATTGAATACGTTCCTGCTTCAGTAAATTCATGAGATGGGCTTTGTGATGTTGAAAATTCAGTTGTAGCATCATCAATGTACCATTTCCAACTGGTAATATCGCCGGTTGAAGCATCGGTAAATGCTACTGTTAAAGGAGCATCGCCTGAAGTAACATCAGCACTAAATGCTGCAACAGGGGCAGGAGGTGTAGGATCATCACCTGTTTGGTATTTTAGCAAAGAACCGCTGTAGCCTCCAACGTATGCTCGTACGGTATTAACCATATCAACGGCGAATAATGAGTTTTCAAGTAGCTCATTCGCAGTTTTGTCTTGTGTCCAGGTTGCTCCGCCATCGCTAGTTGTTAATACCACTCCATATTCGCCGACAATCATTCCATTAATTGCATCTGCAAAATCAATAGCATTAAATTCGATGTATTCAAAACCGCTCAAAGTTATTTGGCTAAAAGAGCTTCCTCCATCTGTTGTTTTTAGTATGGTTCCACCGTCACCTACAATAAAGGCATTATTAACATCAATAAAACATGTTTTAAATAATTGTTTTGCTACAGGCGAAGTAATTTCAGTCCAGATTGAACCACCATCAGTAGTTTTGAATATTGCAGCTGAAGTACTCTCACCACCTACTAATAAACCATTATTTTCGTCTACAAATTTAATATCTTTAATTTCTTTAGATGTTGGCGAAGTAACACTAGTCCAAGATGATCCACCATTTGTAGATTTTTGAAGTTTTCCACCATATCCTCCTGCAAATATTAGGTTGTCTGAAACTTTTTCAATAGTATTAATACCACTGGATTCTGAAGAAACATCAGTCCATGATGTTCCACCATCTTCAGATAAATAGAGTAAGCCGACACTTCCTCCAATTAGAATTTTATCTCCTTCTACAAGAAGAGTATTGGCATATTTAAATAAATCACTGGAAACAGCATTCCAGTTATCTCCTTTATCTGTTGTTTTCATAACAGGACCATTGTCAAGTGCGATATAACCTGTTGTAGTCGATGTAAAAACAATATCAGTTATTTTTTGTGTGAAGTTGTTAGAACCATCCCATGTAGTTCCTCCATCTTTTGAAATATTGGATAACCCATTGATACCTAAAGCTAATGTATTTGTTGAACTAAAAGAAATAGCTGTTTTGTATGTTTCTGAAAATTCACCAGAATGAGTTTCTGTCCAAGTACTACCCCCATCAGTTGTTGAATAAATATAGCGTTCACCTACGGCTACTCCATTATTTTCATCAGTAAATTCAACGCTGTATATAGTTTTACTTTGCAGTCCTGAATACGTTGTCCAAGTATCTCCAGTGTCGGTTGTTTTTAATAATAGTCCACTTTCTCCTACCGCAAAACCTGTTGTAGCATTTACAAAGGTAATGCAATGAATACCACCTTGATCTGATGTTTGTGTCCAAGTATCTCCACCATCGGTTGTTTTTAAAAGATCGGGCCAATTTGTACCATTTCCACCAACAACAAACCCAGTATTATTATCAATAAAGTAAACATCATATTTGTAACTTGATGAGCCTGGATGATCAATTGAAACCCATGTTGTACCGCCATCTGTCGTTTTATATATTTTACCGGTTCTTATTCCAATTCCATTGGTGGCATCAAAGAACCAAACATCGCTTAATGTTTGGTATATACTTAAATTGCTTTCAATTAAATTCCAAGTTAAAGCAGCATCAGTTGTTTTGAATAAACCACTATCGGTAGTTGCATAACCATTGTTTTCATCAATAAAGTGTAATCTGTCAATTTCTGCACCTGTTTTTACAGTGTGCATTACCCATGTTTCAGCAGCATTCTCTGTTTTAAACACATTTCCTTTTGCTGTTGAAAAATACGCTGTGGTAGTACTGATTTTTACTGAGTGGGTAATATCTTCCCCTGTTGGAGTCGGATTTTGCCATGTCCAATTTGAGGTTTGAGCAAAACTTTGGGTAACAAAAAATGATGCCAATAATGCAAATAATTGTAATTTTTTTCGAATCATAATGTGTTAATTTTGGTTAGTTAAATTTGTTCAATTGGCACAAAATAAAAATAATTATACAAGAAAAATAATTATACAAGTCTTAAAGCATATTATTAAATATTTTGTGATTTGAGCTAACTGATGACACTCATTATTTAAAGTACGCAAAATGATTAGGGTAGGGTTACAAAAAAGTATAATTAAATTAAAGAAAAACTAAAGTATTGCCTAGGGATAGGCATCAAAACTATATTGTAAACTCCTTTTAATAACCGTATAATGCTATTATAAGTTCTGCGGAAGGTGGAGAAAGGTTACCAGTAATAGCAAAATCCAAACCCAACATATTTTATACAGAAGCGAAATTAAAAAACTCAACTTAACAATCCTTAGTGATCTTCTTGCAAAACAAAGATATTTATTCAAAGCATAAAATTTCGATGCATCGATAATAGCATTACCAGTATGTGAGAAATGATAAATATCGTCGGCAATAGATAAAGCAACATCACTTTGCTTAAAGGCTCTTGCATCATTTAAGCCATCGCCAGTCATTAATACATTGTGCCCTTGGCTTTGCAGTGATTTAATAAAGTCTATTTTATCCTTTGGTTGCTGATTAAAATAAATTCTTATTAAGGAACAAATTAATTCTCAGAATAGAAATCTATAGGCTGTAAATCAGGCGAGTTAATATTATTATCGACAACCAAAAATTTGCGTAATTGGTAGCATAAATGGCATTTACTTATATAACCATTGGTACTGGGTTTAAAGTTGTATTTGCTGGTAGCCAATTTGTACAGGCTTTCAACACCACCATTCATTAATATAGCTAAATAAGGATATTTTTCTGGGTCAAATTTTTTATCAATATCATCAATATGAATAGTAACGCCATTGGTGTGTGAGAATACAAAATTTCCATACATGTCAACGTGAAAGTGAACAGCAGTAGGAAAATCATAGGAACATCCCTGATTTTGTTTTAGAATATCTGGAATGGTATACTTATTTAAAAAGGGTTCATAAACGTTAAACGATCTGCCTGCAAAGGTTACATTAAAACAGACAGCGAGTTTTTTCATATAATCAGCGCCATATTTTTTTATGTATTTTTTTAATGAGTGAGTTTTGCTAGTATCAAACGACGAAACCTCTGGGTACACTTCGTTATCCCAAACCATTACATTAATACCTAATTGTTCGGCAACTTTAGCAATATTCTGCATTTTCCTGAGCGGGATGCTTTCATTTTGAAAAGGGCTAACTTTTACTAATAAGCGTCCTAAGCCATAAGCTTTTAATGTTTTAAGAATGCTTTTAGTGTCTTTCTGATTCTTATACCACGAACAATTGGTAACAATATGTTCAAGATGCAAAGCACTTTCATTAATTTGTTTTACAGCGTCAATAAGTTTATCAGGATATAAAAAAGGTTCGCCACCTTCAATGTGAATGGAGTTACATCCTAATTTTTCGAGTTTGGTTAATATTTTCTCTAGCATGGCTTGCGAAATAAAACCACCATTACGTGTTGGCGAGGCATTGTGTCTGCAGTGTGCACACTTTGCCGGACAATCGTAATTGGTCATTATTCCACCCGATATTAAATTGGTAACCAAACTATTCATGTGTTTAAGTGTTTGTGTTAATTATATCCTTTCCGCCTGAACGAATTCATTTGGGCAGGTTGTGGAGGTAGCTGCTAAAATAATTAGCCATCATCCATAAGGGTTTCATTCATTCTTTGATTTATTTAAAAATTTTTCAAATCTGCCAATAATAGACAGAAATAAATTGATATCCGGAGTATTAATTAAAGCAAGTCTTTCCATTATTCGTCCGAAAAGGTTTTCACCTTCTTTAATATTTAATAGTTTTAGTGAGTTTTGCGTTTTTTGTTTTAACAACACGTAATTGTATTTATTGTTGTCAATCTCCTGCTCTTTTAATTCACAATTTGTAAACACGTATGCCATAATCATTACCGACTGGGCTAAATTTATTGATGGGTACTTCGCTTTTATAGGAATTGTAACAGCCAAATCACAAACAGCCAGCTCTTCATTTTTAAGTCCACTCTCTTCGCGGCCAAAAATAATCCCCACTTTACTAATTGCATCTGTTTTGTTTAATAGAATTTCTTTCGCTTCTTCCGGAGTATAATAATCTAATTTAACACTGCGATTTTTGGCAGTAGTTGCAAGAGTGAAGTCTAAATCAGCGATTGCACCTTTAAAAGTACCATAGGTTTTAGCGTTTTCAAGCACCTCGGCCGAGCCATGAGCCAACCACTTGGCTTCCTTTTCTAAATGTTTGTGAGAGTTTACTATTCTTAGTTCACCAAACCCCATGGTTTTAATAGCTCGAGCTGCGGCTCCGATATTTTCAGGAACGGCAGGTTCGGTTAAAACAAAAACGATATCCATACTTTTTTATTAATGCACGGTAAAAGAAATGAATATTGTTGGTTTCAACAAAAAAAGCGAATCTTTGTCACCTAATTTGATAACGTAATTTGATTTATAACAATAAAACGGATCAAGCATTACTTAGAGAGAATTATTTAATTCTCTCTTTTAGTTTTCTAAAAGTTTACAAACATGAATGTAGAATTAACAAAAAAAGAAAAGCTATTCCTGCAAAATACTAGAAAAAGGGTAGGGAAGGCGGTGCATAAGTATGAATTGGTAAAAGAAAACGATTCAATTCTTATTGCAGTGTCTGGAGGAAAAGATTCTCTTTTTCTCTTAGAGACTTTAGCATATATAAAAAAACACCAGCCTTTTAAATTTGATTTAAAGGTTATTCATATTCATGTTAATGATGCGGAATATGAAATTGATAAGTCTTATTTAGAGAATCTGTGTAAAGATTATGAAATTCCAATCCATTATAAGTACATTAATATTGGAGATTTGACCGCTTCTAAGAAATCACCATGTTTTGTATGCTCATGGAAACGTAGGCTTGAGCTGTTTAATGCAGTTGAGGAATTGGGCTGCAATAAACTTGCCTTAGGCCATCATATGGATGATGCCATTGAAACACTATTATTAAATATGACTTACCATGGCAATATCTCATCAATGCCACCAGAACTACAAATGATTAAGGGCAAGTTTAAAATAATACGACCCTTATTATTAACCGAAGAAGAGAATATTATAAAATATGCAAGCATTAGAAAGTTTCCCGATGAAATAAAATTGTGTCCATTTGAAGAAAAAGGGAATAGGTATGAAATAAAAAAGGTTATTTCTTT
>JAQICC010000344.1 GCA_027858735.1 Salinivirgaceae bacterium | reverse complement strand
CTTAGCCTGAATAATTCATGCATTTAGTTTGATGTAGATGTAAGGCGTCGGAATCCGCCGATATATCTTTATATTTCATCCCGAAAGCCTTCGGGATCGCAACAGCCTGTTCCGAACTTGATTCGGAAAAACAGTACCTGTTCCGCCATAGCGGAATGCATTGAAATAAATGCACTTGGAAACTTTTTTAAAAATTAAATTTCTATCTAATATGTTTTTCAGTTTGATAATCAGCATGTTTATTGCTTTTTGAAAAAGTTTATGAATTAATCAGGCAAAGGCTTTAGAAATATTATTGCGCATAATTATTTCGGCATTGACGTTGAGGAAGTATGGCAAATAATTCACAATAGCTTACCTGGATTGGAAAAAAACATCAAATCAATCACTGAATAATAAACCCTCGCTAGAAAGCGATTTCACCGGGTTCTACTAAAAAAATGAAAACACCTACAAAAAAACTTATAGCTTGGTTACTTATTATTGTAATATTAATAACAGCTTCCCTAATAGATTTAACCGGTGTGGTAAAATCGTGGTGGGTCGATCAAGACAAGCACTTTCATCTGGTCCTATACGCCCTGTTTATGGTGCTAACTGCCTTACTTTTTAAAAAACTCTCCCTTTTCAAAATTCCCTTATTACTTTTAGTTTAGGCTTACTAATTGAATTGCTACAAGCCTGGTTTACCAATGGCCATAGGCATTTCGATAGATACGATGTATTGTTTAACCTTTTGGGTGTGGGGCTGGGCTTGGTGGTACTTTTGGTGTATAGGGGTAAAAGGAATTCTTTTTTTTGATACCTCGTCAGCTGCGAGGTAATTCATTAAAAACATTTAAGTATAATTAAATAAATTTGAACACGAAAAAATATATAAAGCGAAATAGTTACATAAATCAAGTGCAACCTTTTATAGGTAAAAACCTGATTAAAGTATTTACAGGTCAACGGCGTGTAGGTAAAAGCTATTTGTGTTATCAATTAATCGATTATATAAAATCAAACGATGCACAGGCTAATATCATTTACATTAATAAGGAGTTGTACGAGTTTGATTCTATTAGAGATTACAATGATTTATACATGTATTTCAATGATAAACATGCTCCTGATAAAACGAACTACTTTATTATTGACGAAATTCAGGATATCGTTGGTTTTGAAAAGTGTTTACGAAGTATTTTAGCCGAAGAGCGAGCCGACCTATACATAACAGGGAGCAATTCAGAAATTTTAGCGGGCGATTTGGCAACCTATTTGAGTGGTCGTTATATCGAGATTAAAGTATATAGCCTGTCATTTTCTGAATTTCTGGTTTTTCACAAACTTGAGCCAAACCATGATAGTTTTATAAAATACCTGCAATATGGAGGGTTACCGGGTTTAGTTAATTTGGGTCTTAATGAAAATCTGGTGTATGATTATTTACGGAATATATACGCAACCATCTTACTAAAAGATGTTGTAAAAAGGCATAATGTCCGTAATATTTATTTTCTTGAAAGTCTTGTTAAGTATGTAGCAGAAATTACAGGAAGTATTGTATCCGCCAAAAAAGCAAGCGATTTTTTAAAGTCGCAGCAAATAAAAATATCGCCTAATGTGGTAATGGCTTATCTGGATTATTTAACTTCATCCTTTTTTATTTTTAAGGTTGATAGATCAGATATTGAAGGAAAAAAAATATTTGAAATAGGTCAAAAGTATTATTTTGAAGATTTGGGTCTAAGAAATTCTCTTATAGGCTACAGGCAAAATGATATAAATAAACTACTTGAAAACATAGTGTATTTGCATTTGAAAATTGCAGGATATGAAGTAAAAATTGGTTGGGAACACGGCAGAGAAATTGATTTTATTGCCACCAGAACCAACCAAAAAATTTATGTGCAAGTAGCTTATCTAATTCCCGATAAGCAAGTTCATGATCGTGAGTTTGGTAACCTTCTTAAAATAAATGATCAATACCCTAAATATGTTTTATCCATGGATACGCTTATGGATACCCAGTATAAGGGGATTAAACATCAATCTGTAATGCAATTTATTTTAGATATCGTACTAAAGCATTGAAAATGATCAAAATATCCATCATAACAGCCTGTTTGTTAATGATTTAAAAACACCCCCAATGGGAATAACAGTATATACCTAATATCCGCAGCAAAAAAATGAAACCATAGATGGGCACAGTCTTACATGAAATATATTTTCACCCAATTGGGTGAAAACAAAATTAGTGTTAATTCGTGTAATTCGTGGCCTCAAAGAATCCGCTTGCGGATTTAAGGAAATACACGAATTAACACTAATTCAAAATCAACCAAAGTTGATTTAAACAGTTTTTTCGTGTAAACCTGCCTGCCGGCGAGGCGGGTTGGTGTAATTCGTGGACTGTTTTTGTTTTTATATTTATAATTGCGGTTACTAAGCTACTTTTCAAAAACCTTTCTATTCTTAAAATCTCTGGCATTACATTCTTATTAGGCTCTTAAAAAGTTATTAACACCAACATAGCCTGTGCCGATTTGCCCTCGGTATTGTCGATGTTTGAATATTATTCGCTTGGGGCTGCAATTCTCAAATTTCAGTATGTAAGTTTCTGACAGGCTGAAGACTGAGGACTTGCTTCAAATTGCAGAGAGTTAACATCCCGCTTGCGGTTTAATTGATTCCCAAGGATTATCAATTAATCTAGGTTTCTTAATTGAAGTACTTCACGAATTTCTTACTAACGGCGTTCGCCACATTCACCTTTCCGATATTGCATATAATATTTTGGGTATTTGCCTTGGCTTGCTTGTTTATAAAGGCAAAAAGTAAATTGTTTTTATGCCTTTATGCAAAACACCGCATATAATGGTATTGATTTAACGGTATTTTCAAAGCCAAAATTTTTAAGTGATATGCGAATAGCGTACGGGCTATTATATTTTTTCTGAAACAGATGCATACTTATAGCTTTTGTGTGTTTTCCTTTTTTAACCTCAATAGGAATAACTTGTTCTTGCAGTTGTAATACAAAATCGAGTTCTGCTGTATTATTATTTTTCCAATAATACAGCGGTAAAAAATTACAATGTAAGGCTTGGGCAACATAATTTTCTGCTATTGCACCCATAAATCCGTTATCTTGTTCTATACTAGAAAGTATCATTTGGTGTGGCATTCCCGATTTTAAGGTTAACAGACCAACATCGCCCATATACAACTTAAAACCACTAAAATCGGTATAAGCCGAAATTGGAATAAAACCATGGTCAATTTTTTGACATTTTAAAGCAATGCCTGCAAAATATAACCAATCAATTGATTCTCCAAAAATGCTTGCTGTTCCACCTTTTTGAACAATTTTGTACTGAAACTTTTTGTTTTCTTTTGCCAGTTGTGTAGGAATAGAATTGTAGCATCCGCGAATTTTCACACTAGTAGCATTATCAGCATATTTTGCCATATCGGCAATGTATTCATTTAATATTTTTCCTTGTATATCGGCAACCGAAAAATAACTTTGTGAATCTATAAATTCTACAATAGCAGCAGGCATACCACCAACAATAATATACATCTGAAAATGGTCAATTGACTGCTTATGTAACGCTTTGGGTAATGGGCTGCATTTAATATAGTGCTCTTGAATTACACTGCACAATATATCTTTATTGCAAGCCCACAGAAACTCTTCAAAATCCAGAGGAAACATTGAAAGCTCATCAACCTTCCCAACCGGAAAAGAATACTTTTCTCTATGTATTGCCACACCAAGCAAACTACCTGCTGCTACAATATGATATTGAGGAGCTTCTTCACAGAAATTTTTTAACGAAAGCAGTGCACGTGCACACGATTGTATTTCATCTAAAATTATAAGAGTTTCACCTGCTATTATTCTGGCGTTTGTAACTGTTTCTAAATATTGAATTATTTTAACAGGCTCTATATCCCCATCAAAATAGGTATTTACCGATGCGTTTGTTTCCAAATTTACATATACAAAATCCGAATAGTGCTTTTTTGCAAACTCTTTCAAAATAAATGTTTTACCAACTTGGCGAGCACCATTTACAATTAATGGCATTCGCTTTGGATTTTCTTTCCATTGTAGTAAATCATCAGTAATTTTTCGCTTCATGCCTTACAATTTTATTGTAAATATACTTATTTCTATGAAAAAATCAGAATTTAATGATAAATTCATATAAAAACATAAAAATGTGTATTATACCAGTCAGAAGAACTTATTATAGCAAGCTTTATTTTTTCATCCTGATTAGACTCAGTTGGCAGGTAGAGAAAGAACAGAAAACCTCTTTTTTATAGCCTGCAAAGCTCAAAACAAGAGTTAAACAGCACCAGCCACCTCCCCGATATTTTACAACCTTCTGGGTATTTGCCTTGGCTTGCTTGTTTTGCTGGTTTATAAAGGCAAAAAGTAGCTTATTACCCACCTGAAAATAACAGAACTAATTTATTAAACACGCTTATTGTTTGGAGTTTGGACAGAGTTATGATTATTCCACTTTAGATTTTTAGCTTTAATATTAGTACTTTTGTTTAAAACAGAAAAGAAAAATGCGCTTATCAAACCATGAAATAAAGACTATTCAAACTTGCACAAAAGAAATATTTGGTAACTGTAAAATTATTTTATTTGGTTCAAGAGTCGACATTTCACAAAAAGGTGGTGATATTGATCTGCTATTAGAACCACTAAAGTATAAAACAGATTGGTATATAAAAAAAATAAACCTACTGGTAAAATTGAAACAAATACTTGGGGATCAAAAAATTGATATAATTGTAAGCCTAAAAAATGATAAGCGTGGAATAGTGCAAACCGCAATAAATGAAGGAATAGTACTATGATTGATAGCGAAACCGATCGAATTATAAAAATTATTGAGGTTTGTGAAATTCATTCTCTTAGGCTAAATGAGTCATATGAAAGTATAGAACATTTGTTGCCATTGACATCAGAAAAACATCAAAACTTAACTAGTGCGTGCAAGAAAACTCGGTCTCTGATAAGAAAGCTTCAAGAATGAGGCTTTCGCAGCATTGTAAATCAGGAGTCCCGAAATCTCGGGATGACTGGTTGAAATGCAAGAGTAACGAAATTATTGGAGTTTTCTTGCTGAGACTTCTATGTTGTAATCCAAATTATTTAACATTTATTTTTATCTTATTTTTTTGTGTTTCAG
>JAQICC010000295.1 GCA_027858735.1 Salinivirgaceae bacterium | reverse complement strand
TTTCGGACTCCCACCGCACAAGGCTATCAGTAACTACATGCATTATTCCATAATTAAAGCACTTTTGTTTTATTTGCTGATTTTTTGAATCTACCCACTAAATTGGTAGTAATACCATTGTTTCAAAGAAAATACTCCCTTGATTCCAAAAATAAGTTCTTTACTGGGAGAGATGCCCATAGGATAGAGAGGGAATTATACACCTTCATCAATCTTACTTATTTTTGATAAGCACAATCGCAAAAATAGGACTGGCATAATATACAATGCTACTAGCCAATCTTACTAATTAACATTACATTTGCAGCATGATAAACGAAAAGAAGAATCACGAAAATATATTGAGCAAATTGAGCATTGAGAAACTTAATGAAATGCAGCTAGAGGCTCAGAAAGCCATTGAAAACAATCCCGATATTGTATTGCTTTCGCCTACCGGAACTGGTAAAACACTTGCTTTTTTATTGCCCATAATAGCGGCATTAGATGCTGCTTGCAAGGATGTTCAGGTATTAATACTAGTACCATCGCGTGAATTGGCCATTCAAATAGAGCAAGTTATTCGTGAAATGGGCACAGGCTATAAAACCAATGCCGTATACGGTGGCAGAGCCGGATCGCAAGACCGAATAGACTTAAAGCAGGCTCCAACCATTCTAGTAGGCACTCCTGGCCGAGTTGCCGACCATATGCGAAACGAAACCTTTTCAACTGAATTTATTCACACCTTGGTTCTTGATGAGTTTGACAAATCGTTAGAAGTGGGTTTTGAGGCCGATATGATTGAAATTGTTGATGCTCTGGAAAATGTAAAGAAAAAGATATTGACCTCAGCCACACAAAAAGTTAAAATACCCAAATTTGTAGGCATTGAGAATCCAAAACATCTTAATTTTTTGAGTGAAAAAATTACGCAACTAGCTTTAAAAACAATTATTTCGCCGTACGAAGATAAACTGGAAACGCTTGTAGCTACTTTAAATCATATAGGAAACCAGCCCGGAATTATTTTTTGCAATTTTAAAAATACTATTCAGGAAGTGAGCGAATTTCTTGAGCAAAATAACATTCAACATGGATGCTTTCATGGGGGTATGGAACAACGCGACAGAGAAACAGCACTAATTAAATTTAGAAATGGTACGCATCAATTATTAATTGCAACCGATTTGGCTGCACGTGGTATTGATGTACCTGAAATTAAATTCATTTTACACTTTCAACTTCCTCCGCGCCCCGATGAATTTATTCACCGTAACGGACGTACAGCAAGAATGAACGCCGATGGTACAGCCTATGTGCTAAAATGGAAAAAGGAAGAACTGCCCGCTTTTATTAAGAATTATGAGATTGTAGAATTAGAAGACGCTCCTACCCCAACGCCATCAATTTGGACCACATTATACATTTCTGGAGGACGCAGAGACAAAATATCGAAAGGAGATATTGCAGGACTCTTTTTTAAACAAGGTGAACTTAAGAAAGATGAGCTTGGAATTATTGAAATTAAACAGGATTGCGCCTATGTTGCTGTGCACACTGAATTATCTGAACATGTAATACAAAAAGTAAACAATAGTAGGCTTAAAAAGAAAAAAGTGCGTGTGAGCATTCAATATTAAAAATCTTCTTCAAGTATAGTATGCAAATTCCACGCAAAGGCCGCAAGAATTAAAAAAATGCAAAGATCGCAAAGCGTCTTTATATAACCCTTAAATCCGCAAGCGGATTCTTTGAGGCCACGAATTAACACTAATTTCGTTTTCACCCAATTGGGTGAAAATATATTTCATGTAAGACTGTGCCCATCTATGGTTTCATTTTTTTGCTGCGGATATTAGTCGAACTGATCCTGAGCGGAGTCGAAGGATCTCTTGGGTTTTATTCCCCGCCACTTGTGGCGAAATGAAAAATAATTCCTTGATTGATACCCCGTCCGCTTGCGGCGGGGAGATTCATTCATCACTCAACTGACTTAATGTTTTCCTTTGCTTTGATGATACATAACGGGCCATATTTGTTTTCCTTTCTTGCTTTACGATGGATGATTTGGAATTGATTTTTACAATGTTGGGCGAAAGGGTTACTACCGAAATATCTCAAAACAGAAAAAACTGAAGCATTTTTAGAAACCAAAAATGTAGCAAAAAGAGGAGGTAAGGTTGCCGGAAATGCACCCAATAATACTGAAAAAGAATTAGGTAGAAGTATAATTTCTGAAGAGAAAAATTTAGATGGAGAAAGTAATAAATTAGAATTAGATGAATGATAAAAGGAAAGCCAGTGCCTACAATATACCCAATGCGGTTTACGAGCGGACGGAAACCTAATTTGTACCAATAAACCCCAAAATATCGCTTGGAAAACATAAATAAAACAGTAATTTTAACGGCAAGACAATATTTAGTTATGAAGGAACTTGAAACTACAAATCTATTAAGTCCGTCCCGAGGTCTCGGGATGCATATCGTCAACGTTGTTGCTTCATGCAAAGACACATTATGAAACGCAATAATCAAACAAAAAACATTCTTTGTGCTATTATTATCCTGATTAGCATATTTCCATCAGGAAAGATTATAGCTCAGTTTCCTGTATTTGAAGCTTCAGTAACAAAGGAAATTTATTTTAAGAACATGCCTTCTGCATCAGGAATTGTTAAATTTCAGGATAATTATTTTATTATTGGTGATGATTCACCTTATCTTTTTAAACTTAATTCTGAATTTCAATTAATAAAAAAAATTAAAATATTTAGTGATAAAAAAATAAAGAATGATAGGTTACCAAAGAAACTTAAACCGGATTTTGAGTGTATTACTATTGTTCCATGGGGAAATGATAGCGATTTATTAGTGTTTGGCTCAGGGAGTACGAAAGAACGAGAAGTAATGATTAGAATTGATATTGATGAAGGTAAAGAATCTATTAAATCTTATTCTCTTAAAGAATTTTATAAGCATTTAACAAAAAAAATACCCGAGAACAGAAAACTTAATATTGAAGGAGCTGGATACTGGAATAATTATTTAATTTTATTAAACAGGTCTGATAATACGCTTTTCAAGATTGATTTAGATGATTTCAAAGAACATATAAGGGGTAAGGATGTCCCCAAAATAAAATCAATCAAATTTAATCTCCCTTCAATAAATGGTATTTTGGCAAAATTTTCAGGTATGACCGTACTACCTAACGAAGACATAATTGTTTTCACTGCGTCAGTTGAGAATGACCCAAACTGGATTATAAATGAAAATATTATTTGTAGTTATCTGGGGATTATTGACCTGAATCAATTAGAAAATAATGAACCTATTTGTAAGCTAATAAAAATAAATAACA
The DNA here is from genome assembly GCA_027858735.1 of Salinivirgaceae bacterium. GTDB lineage: Bacteria > Bacteroidota > Bacteroidia > Bacteroidales > SZUA-534 > GH45. Next base: position 16,973 of record JAQICC010000295.1, on the reverse strand, counting down.
ATCTAATTCAAGAAAAAGTTGAATCAATTTATGTTATTGATAAAAGCGATACATTAATAAAATTAGCTGGAGTAATAGATAATGATAATGGTAGTTCGAAGCTTCTCAAAATTGATTTTAAAAAACTATAAGATATTGCACAAAAGCAAAATACGACATAATAAAAAATTGCGCATAATGTGATAAACATTAACAACATAAGTTTTTATATATAAAAAAAAAGAAAAAATTCTCATTTTTATTATTGTTAAAAATACTACAATCACTGATTTTACAAGGCATTAAGTTTTATCTAGAATAAAAACTAAATAAAAAATATAAAGACAATCTGGTCTTATATAATCGTGCAGTATGTATAGCGCAGATTATCAACACATTAACGTTTTGTATAAATCAAAATAAGAATAAATTATTTCAATTGAATATCAGGTAGTTACAAGTAGAGTCCTCTTGAAAATGATAAATAATGCAGTATTAGCGTAAAGTTGCATATTTCAACACATACGCCAACCCAAAGACCTTTAGGTCGCTATTTATTTACTAAGAAAACCAATAAAAACAATTAGAATTGGTTCAATAATAAGGTATGTGAAAAACACAATAAGTTCATGAATTGTTAAAGCATAAAACCAGCCCTTAACAGCGTGGTATAACATCAATGCACGTCTATTGTTTGCTTTCAACGGTTCGCGTATCAGGACAAAGCGCCGCAAAAAGCATTTCATGGCAGCATAACTTTTGTACATAACCCACCTGACCGTCTGGCAGTTTAAGCTGTTTAGGTTACTTTAATTCAGTATTTAATATATTTACAAAAACGTACAAGGATATGCGAATTTCCAATAAAACGCGCAGTGGTTGTACAGCATTTTAAACTGCTGGGAACAAGCGGCAATGTTAGTAGTTACAAAGCTTGCTCTGCGCATCCATAATCGTTAAATGACATTCATTTTGCAACTCTTTAAGTAATGCGATTAAGTAGAATTATTAGCAACTAACAGCATGCGCACCCATTTTTTTGTTTGTAGCAGCTACAATAAAGGTGTAAAAAGAAATATTAGTAAATAATTCTACTTTTTGTCATAATTTTTAATTCTGATTTAAAATATGCTAACAAACAGAATTTTGCATACAAGATTTTGTCAATACTTAAATATCAAATAATCAAATACATCCAAAAATCTAAATATCTTTATATTTAGAATCATTATAAATTACACTATATGCTTAACGTTTCCTTTATTTATTCGTATCAACCCTATATATTTGTGATAATATTTAAACATCAATATATTTAAATACATACAAAGTCAAAAATTGCAAGAATGGCATCAAGAAGAGACTTTATTAAAATTTCAGCATTAGGTTTAGGAGCGGCAACACTTAGTGGTTCGGTTGCTAAAGCTACAACAAAAGGGGTATTTGGTACCGATAAGCTAAACAAACTAATGACTACCAGAACAGCTACCTATTGCGAGGTATGTTTCTGGAAATGTGCTGGCTGGGCCTATACCGATGGAGCTGGAAAAATCAAGAAAATTATTGGTAATGCAGATGATCCACACTGTAACGGGCGTTTTTGCCCGCGCGGAACCGGTGGAGTGGGCATGTATAACGATGAAGATCGTTTGAAAACACCTTTAATTCGTGTTAAAGATGAAAACGGAAACCAAACTTTTAGGGAGGCCAGTTGGGATGAAGCATTTGACGTAATTGCTAAAGGCATGCAAAAAATTGCCAAAGAGCATGGTCCCGAGTGTATGGCGTTGTTTTCGCACGGTTCAGGAGGTAAGTTTTGGGGGCATTTGCTAAAGGCATATGGTTCAAAGAATATTTCTGCCCCGTCGTATGCGCAATGTAGGGGTCCGCGTGAGGTTGCATGGATTGGTACTTTTGGTGAAGGATTAGGTTCACCAGAACCCACTGATATTCGTGATACAAAATGCTTGGTGCTTATTGGATCGCATTTAGGTGAAAATATGCATAATGGTCAGGTTCAGGAAATGAGTGATGCCATTGATAAGGGCGCAACTATTATCACTGTTGATCCGCGTTTTTTCTACCGCTGCGGGTAAATCAAAATATTGGTTACCTATTAAACCAGCTACCGATATAGCCTTGTTATTAGCATGGATGAATGTGTTAATTACAGAAGGATGGTATGATAAAGAGTACGTAGAACAATATACTTATGGTTTTGAACAATTAAAAAAGCATGTAAAAACCTTTACGCCTGAGTGGGCTTATGGTATAACAACCATTAAACCTGATGTAATTCGTAAAACAGCTCGTGAAATGTTCAATGCTGCACCTGCGGTAATTGTGCATCCGGGAAGGCATGTAACTTGGTATGGTGACGATACTCAGCGCTTACGCTCGGTTGCAATTCTTAATGCTTTATTAGGAAGCTGGGGTCGTCGTGGAGGGTTTTATATAGGTGAAGATAAAGGTATTCCGGATTTTCCACACCCTGAATATCCAAAACCAACTCGCGATTGGCGCGATGCGTTTCCAGGAAAATATCAGTTAGCGGATTTAGCATTAGCAAATGGAATTTGTGATGCCACTATACCTGCAGCTGGCCGTGATTGTTCGTTTAAAGGATGGATCGTAAATGGCACAAACTTGATTTTTACCTTGCCTGATATGAGAAATACCTTAAAAGCAATTGAAAGTTTAGATTTAATGGTGGTAATTGATACCATGCCAATGGAAATAACGGGTTATGCCGATGTGGTTTTACCTGAATGTACTTACCTCGAAAGGTACGATATGGTTCGTACATCAAAACATCGTGAACCTACAATAGCTTTACGTGCACCTGCGGTTGAGCCTAAATATGATTCAAAACCGGGTTGGTGGATGGCTAAAGAGCTGGGTCATAAATTAGGTTTAGATGAATACTTTAAATATAAGGATATTAAAGAAGTATTGGATTGGCAATTAAAGAAGGTTGGCAGTTCACTCGATGAAATGAAACGTATTGGTGTTAAAAAATTCGATAGAGAAGATGGTGGGCATTTGTACTTTGATAAAGGCGAAGATTTGGAATTTTTTACCAATACCGGTAAAATTGAATTATACTCAACGGCTTTAGAAGCGGAGGGTTTTGACCCGATGCCAAAATATACAGCGCATCCCGAACCACCGGAAGGTTATTACCGATTAAACTATGGTAGAGCTCCAATGCACACTTTTAGCCGCACAGCTAATAATCCTAATTTAACCGATTTAATGGATGAAAATGTGGTTTGGGTAAATCCTAAAGTGGCTAAAGTTTGGGATTTAAAAACAGGGCAAGAAGTCTGGTTAGAAAATCAGGATGGTATTGTATCTACTTTCCCTATTAAGGTTAGGGTAACTGAACGAATACGCTGGGATTCAGTATATATGGTACACGGATTTGGGCATAAAAACGAGAAATTATCACGAGCGCATGGTAAAGGTGCCAGCGACTCAGAATTAATAACAAATGTAATGGTTGATCCAATAATGGGAGGAACAGGAATGCGAGGAAACTTTGTGACATTTCATGTTGATAAACCAGAGAAAGGAGGTCTGTTATGAGATATGCCATGGCAGTAGATACCAAAAAATGTGTTGGATGTAGTGATTGTGTGGTGGCTTGCCAAACCGAAAACGATGTGTCTATTGGATACTGTCGTGATTGGGTAGTGGAGATCAATCATGGTACCTATCCTCAACTTGAGACTGAAATACGTTCTGAGCGATGTAACCATTGCGACAATTCGCCATGTGTACGTTGTTGCCCTACTGGTGCAAGTCATTATTCCGATGGTGGAACTGTTCTTGTAACTAAGAATAAATGTATTGGCTGTTCGGCTTGTATAGAATCTTGTCCTTACGATGCGCGATATACCCACCCAGACGGATATGTGGATAAATGCACCTTTTGTTTACACCGTGTAAAAAAAGGAATGCAACCCGCTTGTGTGGCAGTTTGCCCAACAAAATGCATGTATTTTGGCGATTTAGATGACCCCAATAGTTCGGTAACTAAAGTGCTAAAAATAAGAAATTATAAAGTGCTTGCTCCTGAGGCTGGTACTAAACCAAATATTTATTTTTTAATTTAAGCTTGTTTTATTATGTCCGATTTCTGCGTTATACTTGAATTCAAAAATGGTCATCCCGATATATCGGGACTCCCTTTTTTTATTCTTCGCAAGCCTTAAATTCGAACATAATAAAATCAACCTATAGGTTAATATCGTATTGGTTTTTTAGTGTTAATTCGTGCCATTCGTGGCCAAAAAAATAAAAATGAAAGAAGAATTAATAGTTAGCGGAAGGATGAATGCCAAAATAGACCCAGTGTTACATGCTTGGGGATGGGAGATCTCGGTTTACCTTTTCTTGGGGGGTTTGGCAGCTGGTTTACTTTTCTTTGCCGGTGTTTACTATTTATTAGGAAAGGCAAAAAAATACCCAACAGCAGTACGTAAAGCACCTGTTTTAGTACCTATAATTTTAGCATTAGGATTATTTGCTTTATTCTTAGACTTGCACCATAAACCCTATTTTTGGAGACTTTATACAACAGTAAAGCTGCAAAGTCCAATGAGTTGGGGTGCTTGGACTTTAATGGTAGTAACACCCATATCAATGATTTGGGCAGCTATAAACATAAGAGAATGGTTACCCAATTGGGATTGGAAATTTCAGTGGGCTAAAGATATAGAGAAGTTTTTTGTAGGCTACAAAAAACACATGGCTTGGCTCATGGTTATTTTTGGAGTAATACTGGGTATTTATACCGGTATTTTGCTTTCTGCATTTAATGCTCGCCCACTTTGGAATACTTCAATATTAGGGCCTTTGTTTTTAACATCGGGTTTATCGGCTGGTTCAGCATTAATCATGCTTATTTCAAAAAGTAAAAAGGAACGCAAAGTATTTGCCCAAATCGATCTAATTTTGATCGGAATTGAGTTGTTTTTTATAGTGCATATGTTTATGGGATTTATGGCAAGTACTCAGGTGCAACAAGAGGCAGCTCAGCTATTTTTAGGCGGACACTTAACCGCACAATTTTGGATTTTTGTTGTGGTGTTAGGATTACTTGTACCAGCGGCATTAGAAATTATGGAGTTACGAAAAATTCATATTCCGGTGCTAGTACCTGTTGCATTAATTTTATTTGGAAGCTTTATGCTAAGGTGGCTAATCACTTATGGTGGCCAACTTAGTCGATACTTATATTAAATTAAAAATATTAAATCAATAGTATAATGAAAAAAAGAAATTACATAAACCCTTACTTGGGTGGAGTACTATTAGGACTAGTTCTTTTAATGGCCTATTTTGTTTCGGGACGTGGATTAGGAGCTAGTGGGGCGTTAAAAAGTGTAATTATAACAGGTGTAAATACCGTAACACCAGAGCATGCTGAAAATACAGCTTATTACAAACAATATAGCCAATCGCACCCAGAAGGACCGATGAAATCGTGGTTGGTTTTTGAAATGTTAGGAGTTGTGGTTGGTGCCTTTGTTAGTGGTGCTTTAGCAGGAAGATTGAAATTTAAAGTTGAGCATTCACCTAAAATCACATCGAAACGTCGCTTAATATTTGCATTAGGGGGTGGTATATTATTTGGTTTTGGTTCGCAATTAGGACGTGGTTGCACTTCAGGCTCGGCTCTAAGTGGAATGGCTGTTCTATCAATGGGAGGTATTATTACCATGGTAGCTATTTTCGGAACCGGGTTTGCCTTGGCTTACTTCTTTAGAAAAAATTGGATATAGTTCAGTCTACAGTTTCCAGTAGACAGTCCACAGTTAGTCTTTAATAGACTGAAGACTGAGAACTGAAGACTTGAAAATGGAAAGCAATATAGATGCTGATTAATAGAATAATAATAATAGAAAGTAGAATTTTAAAAATATAAAAAATGGGACCATTAGTAGTAAACGAATTAATCTCATCGAGTGCAAATTTTTTAATGGCTTTTCTAATTGGTATTGGATTTGGCTTTGTGCTTGAATCAAGCGGATTTTCAAGTAGCAGAAAATTAGCCGGTGTGTTTTACGGTTACGATACCGTTGTTCTAAAAGTATTCTTTACAGCTGCAATTACAGCAATGTTAGGATTATTATTCTTTAGCTTATTTGGCTGGATAGATTTAAGCTTAATATATATAAATCCGACTTACTTACCTTCGGCAATAGCAGGGGGAGTAATTATGGGCGCCGGTTTTATTATGGGTGGTTTTTGTCCTGGTACCAGCGTTTGTGCTGCAGCTATTGGTAAAATTGATGCTTTGGTATTTATTGGTGGAATTTTTATTGGCGTATTTGCATTTGGAGAAGGTTATCCATTATGGGAGAGTTTCTTTAAAGCCGGATTTTTAGGATTCCCACGTTTGAATGAGGTAATCGGTGTGTCGCAGGGTGTATTAGCTTTTGTGATTGTACTTATTGCCTTTGGAGCATTCTATGTTGGAGAATGGGCCGAACAAAAATTTCCTCAAAAAGAATATTAATTCTTTTTGTAAATTTCAAAGTTCAAAAAAATCAAAATTCAAAATGGCTGTATCAAAATATCAGGAATTAGAAGATCGAACCTTGAAATTTGCAATTAGTGTGCGAAAATTTATAAAGAAATTGCCCAGAGATATTGGAAATATTGAAGATTCCAAACAGGTAGTTCGCTCTTTGGGATCTGTTGGGGCAAATTATATAGAAGCTAACGAATCATTGGGAGATAAAGATAAATTAATGCGATTAAGAATTAGTCGAAAAGAATGTAAAGAAACAATTTTCTGGCTAAAATGTATTAAGGCATCAAACGATTTTTCAGATGATCATGAAATTGGATTATTAATAAGAGAATCAGAAGAATTATTAAAAATTTTATCGTCTATTATCGACAGGTTATCTAGAAAATAGATTTTGAACCTTTGAATTTTGAACCTTTGAATTTTATATATTATGAAAAGTATAAAAAATATAAAACCTAAAATTTTACAGTTAAAAGCCAGAGTATTATTAGCCTATGCTATTATCCCTATGGCAGTATTGATATCATTTGTGCCAGAAAATACTACAAAGCCATATAAATTAACTATTGAAGAAGTTATAGGCGAAATAACTGAAGGTGCACAATACTTTTCGACAGATCAAATTGCAGAATATATCGTACAGAAAGATCCTTCGATTCAATTAATTGATGTAAGAAATAGTGATGAATACGAGAGCTACCACTTGCCAGGCGCTATTAATATTCCTTTAGCCGATATATTATCAGAAGATTTGGAAGGATATTTGGATCAGGATGTAGTAACTAACGTGTTTTACTCAAATGGAACTGTAAATGCTAACCAAGCTTGGCTAATTTGCACGCAGCGAGGTTTTAAAAACAACTATGTATTACAAGGTGGAATGAATTATTGGGCTGAAACCATAATGAATCCGAAAAAGCCTTCACAAAATGCACCGAGTGATGAGTTTGCTCGTTACGATTTTAGAAAAGCTATGAAGGCTGCTTTGGGTGGGGGAACAATAGAAGCAAATACTGAACCCGTTGAATCAGCTACAGCGATGCCTATAATTAAAAAGAAAAAGAGGAGGAAAAGAGCAGCCGGTGGTTGTTAAAGCTATCAGTATATCTATAAAAGTAAAGTGGGTGTCTAAAAAGAATGTAAAAATGTAAACAAAAATTGTTTTTGTCTCTGAGTGTCTTCGTGCTTACCTTGTAAAATACTATGTAACTTTAGTTTTTAAGTATTTGTTTACTTACGCGCTTTTTCATACTTTTCGCTATGCATAAAAGCCAAATAACAGGAATTGTAATTGCTGGAGGTAAAAGTTCACGAATGGGACAGAATAAGGCACTTTTGAAATACCATGGAAAACGACTTATTGATAATGCAATTCAATTGCTTCAAAAATACACTCAGAATATTATAGTAAGTTCAAACGAACCGATTGAAAGTATTCCCTATTCAATACTACCTGATGAGGTTAAAGATATTGGACCCATGGGAGGGTTGCATAGTGGTTTAAGGGAGTCAAAGTCAGAATTTAATCTAATTATTCCTTGCGATGTTCCAAATATTGAACTTGGCCTTTTTAGTAATTTTATTGCAGCTTGTGAAGGCTATGATGCAGTAATTCCGATATTACCTAATGGAAAGTATGAACCCTTAGTTGCTTGCTATAATAAGACTATTATACCTTTAATTGAAAAAGCAATTCAAAATAATGACTATAAGCTGGTAAATTTAATTGATAAAGCTCATGTGAAGTTTATTGAAGTGATAAATATAGATCAGTTTAAAAATATAAACGCTCCAAATGATTTGCTATGATTAAATGGCCAAACATGCTCTTGGTTGCTGGCACAGGGCGAAATGTGGGGAAAACTACATTTGTCTGTAAGGTAGTAGCAAATGTGTCAAAAGATCAGCCAATTATTGCCATAAAAATTACACCTCATATTCATGATTTATGCAGCCACTGTAAAATTTTACTGCAAACAGAGCGCTTAATAATTACAGAAGAAACATCGAAAGAGTATAGCAAAGATAGTTCGAAAATGTTGGCAGCAGGTGCTCAAAAAGTGTACTATGTTCAAGGTGCCGATGATCAATTTTCAAAGGTTATTGATTTTTTAAAACCCTTAATACCGAATAATGAGGCTCTGGTCTGCGAGTCGGCAGCTCTACGAAATATTGTTCAGCCTGGATATTTTGTATTAATGTCGGTCAATAAAAATGAGCCCTTGAAAAAAAATGCACATCTGCTAGAGTATGCATATCACCATATTATTGATTATGATTATCAAGTTGACGACCTTAAATTTAAAAATGGAAAGTGGTTAAGGAACTGTCAAGCAATAAAGTGAGCATAAAAGCCTTAAATATTTTTGTTTTAGATAAGGTGAAAAATCTGCACATAGCATAGTAACGCAATGATTTTTTAACGGAATCTGGAATAAAAAGATTAAGGCTAACTGTGTAGTTTATTTCTTGACAGTTCCTAAAGTAAAAAATCCAGCCTTACTGCATAACAACAATAAGTAAAGCCGGATTTTTTTGTATGTTTTTGCAAAGCATCTGCAAAATCAATTGTAGCATAAATATGGCATAAATTATGAAATATGCCAATAGTAAAACCAAAAAAGATGTTTGTGTTTTTAAAAATATTTAAATGGCATAAAATTGTTCTTTGTTTATTTAATTTTTTTTAAGTAAAACATAGTTTTGAAAAATGCTAAATGAGCAATGTCCACTTCCAATCATAGTTTTATAAATAGAATGTTTTATATTTTCCCAAACCTGAGGGGTCAGTAAAACCATGGGAAGCGTTTTGCTGTCTGGATTTAATCATGTTGCAAACAAAACATAATTATCAATTTTATAACTTGAATCTGCAATAATGCTATCATGATATACCTTTAATTTGAAATCAGTTGCTATGCTAAGGAATTGTTTTGTCCATAAATTGCCACTAATTGTTCCAAGCGAATATATATTGCTATTCGATAAATCTTGATTTATAGCCTCCAGATCTGTAATAATGTGCATATTTCTATATTTATCGCAAACATTAAAGGTGTTGCGTAAATAAATCCGAAAATGCTTATTTAGTTTATCTTGTTCTTTTTTGTTGGGTTCGTTGGTTGGTAAAATGTAAACTACTTCCTTATTATTGTATGCCATTGCTCCATTTATCCCAATAGGGAAATAATCCAAATATTCCTCTTGAGTTATTGGTTGATATTTTTTAATTTGGCAAAATGCAGTTGTTGCAAATAGCAATACTGTAGAATAAAGAATACTCTTCAAAATCAATTTTATAGGGGATTGTTTTTGGTAATAGTTGAACAGTAAAAATAATATTATTTTACAATAATGGAGAACATATTCTTGTTTATTATGCATATAATACTTTAATATAGACCTAACAGGTTTCTTTATATTGTTAAAGAAACCTGTTAGGTTTAATGGATACATAACCGCAAAATGAATTAAACGATAAGCAGCAATTTAGTAACCCTTATTTCCCTCTCAATCCAAATAATGGCCTCAAAATCCCAACTCTTTTAATAACATATTCATAGGTAGCTAAGCAGCCAATAATAGTAAATACCACAATTAGTAGAAATTTTTGAATTACCGATATATTTAAAGGCAGTATTACGAGCGAACCCAAATACAGAAAAACCATATGAATAATATAAATTGGGTATGCACCCTGACTTAAATAGCTAAGCGCTTTGCTTGGTTTGTTAAGGTAACGATAGGCAAATCCGAAGGCCGAATAAATCCATAAGGTTGATTCAGTTGCCATTAAGTAATCGGGAGACTTTAATTCAAATACCAACAAACGAATGATATAAAGAATAAGAGCTGCTGAAAAGTAGAGCCATCGCCATTTAAGAACAGTATGCCAAAAATCATTTCCAACTAAAACAAAGATAAATCCAAATAGAAAGGCTATTAATCCAAGGAAGAACCCATGCCAGGTCATGGCGTATAATTCATATATCTCAGGTTTTACAATAAGAGTTTCAATAATAAATACCATTGCAACAGCTAGCAATCCGAGTGGATGACTGAATAATTTTTTAAGCCAATGAACAAAGGCGCCATTATAATTTTTCTTTAAATAAAAGAACAGAGGTGAAAGAACAATAACATAAATGAATATGTTGGCTAAAAACCATAAATGACCCTGACTTAATTTGTAATTTAAATCTTGTTCATAGTATTTTTGAAAAATTAATATGTGCAAAGGAACAATTGTAAACACACCAAAAAGGAAGGGTAAAAAAATACGTTTGCTTCTTTCAAGTAAAAGTTCTTTCCAGCTTCGTTTACCTATTGCAAAACAAACTCCCATTCCCGACACAAAAAATAACAAAGGAATACGCCAAACATTTAACATTGCCATTGGTTTCCATAACCATTCTAAAGAGTCGCTACTTTGTATAAACCCAATAAAAACACCCCATGGTTGAAATACTATTGCTATATGATAAATCAATAATAACCCGATTGTAATTACTCTAAGCCAATCAATGTCGTATCTTCTTTCTATCGCTGTCATGATTTTTTTATTTTGGTAATTATTGAATGTCAAGTGAAATGTTTTATTTTTTTAAATTTTATAAATGATTGAATGCTTTAATAAAGAACAGAAACAGATATTTAATCATTCTCCCATTCAATCATTCAATCATTTTCCCATTAAATCATTTTACTATTGTAGCATCTCAGCAATAACAGGACGAGTAGCTTCTACATGATTTAAATCCAGTTGTAATCCAAGTGGTGCAAGTTGCTTCCCTAATTGTGTATAAATAGGTTTTAAATCGTTAAATGATCCGGCAACCGATTCAAAAGCAGTTGAACCAAAATTATTTTTTGTAGTTTTATCGGCGCCGTTTGCTAACAAAACTTTTACAATATGCGGATGGCAAAAGAATGCGGCGCTATGTAATGCAGTTGCCCCATCATTATTCTTAATATTAATATCGGCACCGGCTTCAATTAATGCTTTGGCTACATCTAATTTCCCAAATACTGCAGCGGTTATTAACGCTGTCGATCCACTTTTTGGATCTTTTGTATTTAAATCAGTACCGGCATCAATGTGTTGCTTAATAGCTTCAACATTTCCCATTAAAGCAGCAGTATGCAGATCTATTTTTTTAGATGCCTCAGTTCCTTCGGTAGATATTTTACTTTCATCCGATTTAGATTCTGATTGTTTGTTTGAGCACGCTGTAAAGTTTAAGGTTAGTCCTACTACTATTAATACAGCCATTTTTTTCATTGAATTTGTTTTCTGTGTTTTCATTTTTTTTAGTTTTAAATTCGACTTAAATTTTTGATAGTGTAAAGGTCTGCTAAACGCTGACGCACTGTTAATCAATTATAAGTCGAATAATATCAAGTTTGTAGAGCTAGTTGTAATTATGACGCATAAGTATAAATTATGATGCAGAAGGCTAAAATCGACGAACAAACAGCTTTATAAAATGAATTAATTGTAACCAGAAAAAGCAGGTAATTTTGTTTTTATTAAATTGGCAATTGTACCTTTATAGCTAATTTGTATTTTTATAAAACGAATAAACTCTATTAAAAAGAATAAATAATGCCAAATTATACCTCTGCGGAAGTCGAGTTTTTAGCAAAACTCATTGAACTCATTGAGAATAATATTTCAGATGAAAAGTTTGGAGTATCTGAATTAGCAGATCAAATTGGCATGAGCAGATCCAATCTTCTTCGAAAAGTTCAAAAGCTTGAGAATAAATCGGTAAGCCAATTTATAAGCCAGGTACGTTTACAAAATGCCATGGAATTGCTTACAGAGGAATCGTTAAATGTTTCTGAAGTATCCTATAGAGTAGGTTTTAGCAGTACATCGTATTTCATTAAGTGTTTTCGTGAACATTTTGGTTATCCTCCAGGTGAGGTAGGAAAGAGACCATTGGATGAAACTGTTCCTGATTCAGTCATAAAAACGAACAGCAAGAAAAGCCTTCTCATTTATATTTCAGTATTTGTACTAATACTTATAACTGCGGGAGTCATTATATTTGGTACACATTCATCACCCAAACAAGAAAACCTTGAGAAATCAATTGCAGTATTACCTTTTATAAACGATAGCAACGATTCAACCAATGTTCATATTATTAACGGATTAATGGAATCTATACTTACGAATCTTCAAAAAATTGAAGATCTGAGAGTTATAAGTCGAACATCGGTTGAAAAATACCGCAATACAACCAAAACGATTCCTGAGATAGCCAAGGAATTAAATGTGAGTTATTTTGTTGAAGGCAGTGGTCAAAAAATAGGTAATAAAATTCAACTTCATGTCCAATTAATTGAAGCATACTCCGACAATCATCTTTGGGCAGAACAATACAACCGCGAGGTGAATGATATTTTTGAAATTCAAAAAGAGGTTGCTAAAAATATAGCAGGTAGAATTAAAGCTATAATTACTCCTGAGGAAGAGGAGCAAATAAACAAAATACCTACTGACAATCTTGAGGCTTATGAATATTTTTTAAAAGGTCAGGAATGCTTGTTTAAAGCTACTCGTGAAGGCTTAATTGAGGCTCTGCCTTATTTTGAAAATGCTATAAAACTTGATGTTGAGTTTGCTCAGGCATATGCAGATGTAGCCATTTGTTATTATTATTTAGATATAATGCAAACTACCAAACAGTATATAGACGAAATAAACTACAATGCGGACAAAGCATTACTGTACGATTCAAAATCGCCTCAAAGTTTAGTTGCAAAAGCGCTATATTATATGGTTATTGCTGAGTATGCAAAGGCCGTTCCTTATCTTGAAAAGGCGTTAGAGTTCAATCCAAATTCAGCTTGGGTAATCAATTTCTTATCCGATTTTTATACCAACTATATTACCAACACCGAAAAATATTTGGAGTATTCACTAAAAGGCATCAAATTAAATCCAGCAGAACAAGATTCAATAACTGCCAGCTTCACCTATTTACATGTAAGTAATGCTTTTGTGCAAACTGGATTCTTAAATGAAGCTGAGCATTACATTAATATATCCTTAAAATATAACCCTGATAATTTGTATTCCCAGTATGTTAAAGCCTACATATTATATGCAATAAAACAAGATTTGGAAACCACTAAGGAACAATTGATTTCTGTTTTGTCAAAAGATTCTACACGTCTTGATATATTACAGGAAGTAGCAAAAGTTTGCTATTATTTGCGTGACTATGAAACATCGTATTACTATTACAAAAAGTTTATAAACATTAAAGAAGCCTATGGTTTAGATATTTACAAAGCTGAAAATGCAAAAATTGGAGTAGTATTATCGAAAATAGGGCTGAGTGAAAAATCTGATTTATATTTTGAAAAATTTAAATCCTATGTTGATACTGATAAATCAATTTACAAAAATCTAAGTACCTCAATGTACTATGCTTATAAAGGTTATGATGATAAAGCAATTGAATATCTTAAACTGTTTTCACAAGAAAATAATTATCATTATTGGACTATTTTATTTTTAAAAGATGACCCGCTTATTGAAAAGGTTAAAAACAATATGGAATTTCAGAAATTGCTAAAAGAAATTGAAACTAAATTTTGGGCCAATCATAATAGAATAAAAAGTACACTTGAGGATAAAGGGTTACTTTAATTTCACTAATATTTTAATATAAGCCAATATGTAACATTTGTTACAATTTGTATTGAAGCATTGCAGTATTTTTGAACTATTAAGAAACTGTTTAAGTTTTGTTTTAAGAATATATTATGATGGATTTTCAAGAAATATCAAGGCATTTTTGAGACGCATAGCATCGTTACGTGATGAAAAAATAACGAAGATATTTCAAAAAAGACGCATAATAGAGCTAAAGGATAAAATTTAAACAGTTTCTACTTTAAATAGCTAATAAAATTCAAGTATATGGCAGCAAAAAAAGTAATAAAAAAGCTTGCTCCTCCCGATAACTGGAAAGTAATGGTAATTATAATGATAGGTGTTTTTGTTGGGCTATCATTTTATATTTTTAAAATATCAAAGGCAGGTTCCTACTTGTCCGACGATCCTAAAACTTGTGTGAATTGCCATATTATGGCTCCTCAATATGCTACATGGAATCATAGCTCGCATCGTGAATGGGCCAGCTGTAATGATTGTCATGTTCCTCACAATAATGTATTTAACAAATACTATTTTAAAGCAAAAGATGGCTTGCGCCATGCCACTATGTTTACTTTACGGTTAGAACCACAGGTAATTTTTATACATGAAGCCGGAAAAGAAGTAGTGCATAATAATTGTGTGCGTTGCCACTCAAATTTATTAGACATAGATCAAAAACTAACCAATATGAAGTTTAGTCATAATAAAACCGATCGAGAATGTTGGGAATGTCATCGTGAGGTACCCCATGGTCGGGTAAATAGTTTGTCGAGCACTCCAAATGCAAGGGTACCGTTACCAGAAAGTCCGGTTCCCGATTGGTTAAAGAATTAATTTGCAACAATCATAAAGCGAGCTTATAATGATGCCAACTGTAAAATATTAAAATCGTGAAAAATTCTTCCTTGTTTTTAAGGGAGATGTCAGCAAAGCTGACAGAGGGATATAAAACCAATAAATGTAAAATCTAATATTTGAAAATATGAAACCATTAAGCGAACAAATTAAAAACAAACCTATACTAGGATGGGTCCTATTTTTTGTCACTGTTATTGTAGTTTTTGTACTGGGAATTCTAGCATCTTCAATTATGGAGCGCAGGGTTGAGGCAACTTATGCCTATACTCCTGTAGTTAAATATTCACAATTCGAACCTCGCAACGAGGAGTGGGGTAAAAACTTTCCACGACAGTTTCAATCCTACATGAAAACAAAAGATACTGCCTTCAGAAGTATGTATAATGGAAATGCAATGATTGATATGCTTGAGGTAGACCCGAAATTGGTAGTACTTTGGGCTGGATATGGTTTTTCAAAAGATTACAATCAAGGTCGCGGCCATGCGTACGCAATTAAAGATATTCAAAATACCTTACGAACAGGAGCCCCGTCAGAAGGCAAACCAAGCCCAATGCCAAATACGTGTTGGACATGTAAAAGCCCCGATGTACCTCGCGTAATGAACAGAAATATTGAAGAAAAAGGTGACAAAACTCTAGGAATTGCTGAGTTTTACAAAGGAACCTGGGAAACCAAAGGGGCCGAAATAGTAAACCACATTGGTTGTGGCGATTGTCATGATGCCGAGAATATGAATCTTAAAATTACCCGTCCTGCTTTAATTGAAGCATTCGAGCGTCAAGGAAAAGATATTAACGAGGCATCGCATCAGGAAATGCGTTCGTTGGTATGTGCACAATGTCATGTTGAATATTACTTTAACAAGAAAAAGCCTGTTGAAGGTGTGCCTTACCTCACTTTACCTTGGGATAATGGTTTTTCGGTTGAAGCCATGGAAAAATATTACGATGATATAGAGTTTAAAGATTGGACGCATAAATTAAGTAAGGCACCAATGTTAAAAGCGCAGCACCCAGGTTATGAAGTTTATATGACAGGGGTTCATGCGAAGCGCGGTGTTTCTTGTGCCGATTGCCATATGCCTTATAAAAATGAAGGCGGTCAAAAATTTAGTGATCACCATATGCAAAGTCCCCTGAATAATGTGGCAAATTCATGTCAGGTTTGTCACCGAGAAGAAACTGAAAGTTTAGTGCAGGATGTTTATGAGCGTCAAACTAGAATTATAGAAAATCGCGACAAGCTTGAAGAGGTGATTGTTCGTGCCCATGTTGAGGCTAAATTTGCTTGGGATAAGGGTGCTAATGAAGAGCAAATGGCAGCAATTTTAATGGATATTCGTCACGCTCAATGGCGTTGGGATTATGCCGCAGCAAGTCATGGTGGATCTTTCCACTCACCGGTTGAAATATCGAGAGTAATTGCAAGTGGTATTATCATAGCACAAGAAGGGCGTTTAAAATTAGCTCGATTACTTGCTGATTTGGGCCACAACGAGGTCATTCCTTATCCCAATATTGCTACAAAAGCAAAGGCTCAAGATTATATTGGCTTGCCTGTTGAACAGCTAAAAGCTGATAAAAAAGTATTTTTACAAGAAGTGGTTCCCGCATGGCTAAAACAGGCCACTGAACGTGAAAAAACTTACGAAGAGGCAATGAATTAAATTAAAGAATAAGCTCAACAAATGGTTCATATATTAAAAGCCGATGAGTTCTCGTCGGCTTTTTTTGTATTTCATTAGTAATTTTGATTTTAATAATTAAAACAATTGCCTATTTTTAATAAATATGGTTCTACTACCATCTGTGTGGAAGAATTAGCTTTGTAGCATGATAAGAATAGTAGATTTTTTCAATTTGATTCTAGATTTTGGTGATGAATGGGTTGTTGACTCAGTTGAAACTGACC
>JAQICC010000227.1 GCA_027858735.1 Salinivirgaceae bacterium | reverse complement strand
ATATTTTATATTATATATGAAAATTATGTATAAGTTACTGAAAATTAATTTATTAATTTCCATTGTTTTACTGTTTACTTCAGCTGCAAAGTCTCAAAACACCTTGCTTTATACCGATGAGGACTTGAATTATAAGAAAGGTGTAGAGCTTTTTGAAAAAGAGAAATATGCTCAAGCACAGCATTTTTTAAATCAAGCTGTCGATTATTATGGTTCAGAGCATACCGACATTAAGGCTGATGCAGAGTATTATCTTGCTTTATGTGCTATCGAATTATTTAATACTGATGCAGAGTACCGCATCAGTCAGTTTATTGCTAACTATCCAGAAAGTCCGCGTACCAGAGTTGCATATTTCGATATGGCAAAATTTAAATATCGCAATAAAAAATACGATGAGGCTCTTTTGTATTTTGATAAAGTGTGGAAACAAAACCTTACAGATGAACAACTAAATGAATTCTATTTTAAAAAGGGATATTGTTATTTCAAAGAAAATGAGTTAGAGAAATCATCAAAAACCTTTTTCGAAATACTTGATAAGGACACTAAGTATGCTGGGCCTGCCAATTATTATTATGCGCATGTGGCTTATTTAGATGAAAACTATGAAACTGCATTAAACGGTTTTATAAAGCTAAAAGATGATAAGACATTTGCTCCGATAGTACCTTATTACATTGTTCAAATATATTATCTGCAAGGCAAAAGTGATAAAGTACTTGAATACGGTCCGCAGTTACTCGATCAACCTAAAACCAAGCGTGAAGCAGAGATTTCAAGAGTTGTAGGTGAAGCATTATATGCAAAAGAACAATACCAGGAGTCTTTGGAGTATCTTGAAAAGTATAAAAAGAAAGCAGATAAATATACACGAGAAGATATTTACCAATTAGGTTATGTTTATTACATGACAGGAGAATATAATGAGTCGGTAACCACTTTTTCAAACATTACCAATGTTGAAGATGGCTTAACTCAAAATGCATATTTCCACATGGCCGACTGCTACTTAAAGCTTGATATGAAAGATCAAGCTCGCATGGCTTTTCAAGCTGCTTCAAGGTTAAATTATAATGAAGATATCAAAGAAATATCCCTTTTAAATTATGCTAAATTATCGTACGAACTTTCATATTCACCATTTAACGAAACCATTAATGCGTTCTACGATTATATTACGGAATACCCAAAGTCTATTCATCATGATGAGGCTTATAGTTATTTAGTAAAAGTGTACTTAACCTCAAAAAACTATAAAGAAGCATTAATATCTTTAGAAAAAATTAAGGTGAAATCGCCAGAAATGTTAGCAGCTCATCAACGGGTAGCATTTTATCGCGGACTTGAGTTATTTAATAACTTGCAGTTTTCAGGCGCTCTTGCAGCATTTGAAATTACCTTACAACAAAGAAATTTTGATAAGCAACTAAATTCTCTTGCCATTTACTGGAAAGCGGAAGTTTTATACCGCTTAGAGCATTATTCTGAGGCATTTGATTTTTACAACCAGTTTTTATTAACACCAGGAGCCTATTTGTTAGATGAATATAACAACAGCTATTATAACATGGGGTATTGTAGTTTTAAAAATAAGAATTACTCCCAAGCAATTTCATGGTTCAGAAAGTATACTGATAAAGGTGCTGAGGTAGATATAGTTAAACGCGGTGATGCTTTTATTCGAATTGCAGATAGTTATTTTGTTGGCAGTCAATATAAAAGTGCTGTTGAATATTACAATGAAGCCATTGTAATGGATACTTTTGATGTGGATTATGCCATTTTTCAGAAAGGATTTTCTTATGGTTTATTGAAGCAACATCAAAAAAAAATAGAAACATTAAGTCTGTTAATAAACCAAAAATCAAATGTTAGCTATGCTGCCGATGCTTTGTATGAAAGAGGAAGAAGCTTTATTGCACTTGATTCGGTAGATTTAGCAATTGCTGATTTTGATTTAATGCTAAGCGAACATCCAAACAGTATTTATATTGTAAAAACATTATTGCATTTAGGTTTATTGAATTATAGTAAGAATGAAAATGAATTGGCTTTAAAAAGTTATAAACGCGTTGTAATTGATTATCCCGGAACCCAAGAAGCGAGTAATGCTATGTTGGGGATTAAAAATATTTATGTCGATATGAATAAAGTTGATGATTATTTTGCCTTTGCAAAAGAACAAGGAGGCGAGAATATTACGGTTAACGAAAAAGACTCATTAACTTATTTGGCAGCCGAAAAAATATATATGTCAGGTAATTGGAAAATGGCTTCAACAATGTTTAATAGTTACTTGAATGAATATACAAACGGTAAATTTGCTTTAAATGCACATTACTATAGTGGAGATTGTAATTTAAAAGCCAATCGTTTCGATTCCGCATTAACTGATTATAATTTCGTGCTTGAAAGACCTAAAAATATTTTTACTGAAGTATCTATGTTAAGTGCAGCAAATCTATATGCTGAAAAAGGTGAAGATTCTATCGCATATACTATTTATAATAAGCTTGAAAATCAGGCCGAAATAAAATCTAACTTAATAATTGCTCGTAAAGGCCAAATGGATGCAGCCTTTAAAATTAAAAATTTTGATGCAGCCATTGAAGCTTCTCGAAGAGTTTTAATTACCGATAAAGTTCAGGAAGAAGACGTGAGAAAAGCCCGAATGGTAATGGGTAAATCATTTATTGCGCAAAATTTATTAGATGCCGGAATTATTCAATTCAGAATATTAGCTCAGGATATTAAAAATATTGAAGGAGCTGAAAGTAAGTATTTGGTTACTGAAATTCTAAGTAAACAAGGTAAAAGTGATGAGGCCGAAGAGGTCATCAATGAGTTTATAAATGCAGGAACACCACACCAGTTTTGGTTAGCCAAAGCATTTTTATTACTTTCCGATATCTATTGGGCCAAAGGCGATGGCTTTCAGGCAAAAGCAAATTTGCAAAGCGTAATTGCTAATTATAGCATTACTAACGATGGTATTATCAAACAGGCTACAGCTAAGCTCGATGAGATTATAACATTAGAAAATCAACAATTTGAAATTAAAGAATCAGCTGATACTAAATAGAGTCTGTCTATTAATTCAGTGTTTGGTTCAAAATGTTTGAGATCAAGCCAGTCTGACTGCATCATTATGGCAGGGCTTGCGAAGTTAGAAAAATAGGGAGTTCCGATTAAAGCATCGGGTTGACTAGTTTTATGACTAGCATAACAGTCTGTTCCGAACTTGCTTCGGAAAAGATATTAGACTTAATGGACAAACAATAAATAGCGTTAAAGTTTTAAGTATTTATGCATTACCTTTTAGCAATTAAACTATGATCAGAATTATAATAATTATAGCAATCGCATTTCTTTTAGCTCTAGGAAATCAAACACATGGTCAAGAGAATGTTAATCAGGAAGTAAAGGTTATAAAACCTTACGAACCTGTGATAAATGATGCATTTAAAATTAGTGAGCTGCCAAAAATAGTAGACACCAATAAAGTGATTCCCAAATTTGAATATGACATTGTTACAGATAAACACGCTACAGGGTTTAAACCAAAACCAATTAACCCAGCTCGGCTTGTAAGTGAACCACTGTCAAAGCTGTACTATGGACACCTTAAAGCTGGATTTGGATTAAACCTATCACCCTTAGCTGATGCATATATTGGTAGTAAAAGATCTGAAGATTTAAATTGGCATGTTAACCTTCATCATAATTCATTACACGGAAAAATAAAAAATGAAGAAAGTAAAAAGGTATATGCTGGTTTAAGTAACTCAGAAGCAAATGCCCAAATAAATTACTTTACAAATAATAGCAAAGTTTTATCATTTAATACGGAGTATAGTAATAAAAAAAATTATTATTATGGCTATAATCCAGCGGCAATAATAGGTAATTTGGAAGCCCCATTGCTGAAAGATTCCATTGAAAATCAAAGTATAAATTTTTTAAAAGTAAAAGCAAATTGGCGTACAAATCATTTAGATTCAGCCAATGTTAATTACAATATTGATCTAGGCTGGCAAACATTGTCGGGTAAAAATGGGATAGGAGAGAATGCTCTAAAACTGGAAACTAACTTTGATTATTTCTTTGAAAATGAATTTATAGGTGCCGATCTGTTCTTAAATTACTATTCAAAATCAGGTATTGAAGACACTGTAAATGGAGCCATTGTTAAATTTAGCCCATGGATTGGAGCTTTTGGAAAAAAATGGCGCACCGTAGTAGGAGTTTCCACATTTTACGATCAAGCCAACGAAAAATACCACTTTTACCCTAGGGTAAGTATGCATTACAACATTATCGACTACTTCTTAATTCCGTACCTTGAAGTTGATGGAAATTATACAGAGAATAGCTATAAAGATATATATAGAGAAAACCCATTTATTAAGCAAAGTATAGGTGTTAAACCAACCGACACTAAAATGAATATTACTTTTGGATTTAGAGGCAATATTAGCTCAAAAATTGCATTCAATGCAAAGGTAAACTATACAAAAATTGCTGATCAATATTTCTTTGTAAATGATACATCAATAGATGTTCCTTTGCAAAATAAGTTTAATGTGGTTTATGATGATTTAACCAGAATGCGATTGTTGGCTGAGCTATCGTATAAAACAGGGGAGAATTTATTTTTAACATTCAAAGCAAATTATTTTAAATATAAGCTTGATAATGAAACAAAGCCTTGGCATATGCCAAACTATAGAGTAAGTTTAAATGCACGCTATATAGTTCAAAAGAAAATTATTTTTGATGCAAATATATTTGCCATTGGCGATCGCTATGTTCGTGAATTCGAAGCTGGTGTTCAAAGTGAAAAGTCATTGCAGGGTATTATCGACTTGAATTTAGGAGTTGAATATAGGTTATCTAAAGTATTCTCGGCCTTTGCCTATTTTAACAATATAAGCTCGGTAAGGTACTACGAATGGAACCATTATCCATCACAGCATTTTAATGTTATGGTAGGATTGTCTTATTCTTTTTAAAAAGCGATTTGCATAATCGATTTAACTTTACAGCAGCATATTATTTTATGTCAATTAAAAGTTGAAACTAAATTAGTTTAGTTCATATTTTTTACTGTATATTGTTTTTTTTATACTAGTTGCTGGTTTGCAGCTGTTTAAAAAGATTTCGAATGCAATAACCGGTAACAAGAAACGAGCAACACTAAAAAAAACAAATTCTTGCCAACTTGTCTTAGCTCAAAATCAAAGAATATTTTCAACCTTTGCATTGTTATTTAAACAAATCAACATTATATTAGTTTAAATAATTGATAATCAATAGTAAAGAAGCTGTTGAAATCTTGTTTAAAACTACATCAAATAAAGCCATTAAAACCTGTTTATAATACACATAAATAGCTATATTTGTTTGTTTATCAAAAATAGGTATTTCAGACAATTAAAGTATTGAAAATAAACTAATTATAATAAATTATCGGTGCAATGAGTGATCAAGAAAAGAGCAGAGAACAAGAAAATGCGTATTCGGCTAATAGTATTCAAGTATTAGAGGGTTTAGAAGCAGTTCGTAAACGTCCTGCCATGTACATTGGTGATATTGGAGTAAAAGGATTGCATCATTTGGTTTATGAAGTAGTTGATAACTCCATTGATGAAGCTTTAGCTGGACATTGTAGCAATATTGAAGTAATAATAAACCTAGATAATTCAATTACAGTTATTGATGATGGTCGTGGTATTCCTATTGAAATGCATCAAGGTGAAGGTAAGTCGGCCTTAGAAGTAGTTATGACTGTTTTGCATGCTGGAGGTAAATTTGATAAAGATTCTTATAAAGTATCTGGTGGTTTGCACGGGGTAGGTGTTTCGTGTGTAAATGCGCTTTCTTCTAATTTAAAGGCTGAAATTCATCGAAATGGTAAATGCTACGTTCAGGAGTATGAGATTGGTGTCCCTCAAGGTGGTGTTAAAACAATTGGTAATTCTGAAAAAACAGGAACCATCATAACTTTTATGCCAGATGCTTCCATTTTCACCTTAGTTGAATACAAATATGACATACTAGCTGCACGTTTACGCGAGTTAGCCTATTTAAATATGGGAATTCGTTTAATTATTAAGGACTTACGGGATTTTGATGATGATGGTAATCCTCGTTCTGAAGAATTTTTCTCAAAAGAAGGATTAAAGGAATTTGTTCAATATTTAGATGGAACAAGAGAAACATTAATCGAGAATGCCATTCATATTGTTACTGAAAAAAATGATATGCCTGTTGAACTGGCTATGCAGTACAATAATTCGTTTACAGAGAATGTACACTCGTATGTAAACAATATTAATACAATAGAGGGTGGTACTCACTTAACAGGTTTTAGACGAGGTTTAACACGTACTTTGAAGACATTTGCAGAAAAGTCGGGTATGTTGGCAAAATTGAAGTTTGATATTAGTGGTGATGATTTTCGTGAAGGACTTACAGCTGTAATTTCTGTTAAAGTTCAAGAACCTCAATTTGAAGGACAAACAAAAACAAAGCTTGGGAACTCCGAAGTAAGTTTGGCTGTTGACCAAGCGGTTAGCAATATGCTAAATAATTACCTTGAGGAAAATCCTAAAGATGCAAGAACCATTGTTCAGAAAGTTATTCTTGCAGCGCAAGCTCGTCATGCAGCCCGCAAGGCTCGTGAAATGGTGCAACGTAAATCAGTTATGGTGGGTGGTGGACTCCCAGGAAAACTTGCCGATTGTTCTGATAAAGATCCTGCATTGTGTGAAGTTTACCTTGTGGAGGGAGATTCTGCAGGTGGAACAGCTAAACAAGGACGTGATAGAAAATTTCAAGCAATTCTACCATTGCGTGGTAAAATTCTAAATGTAGAAAAAGCCATGGTACATAAGGTTTTTGAAAACGAAGAAATTAAAAATGTATTTACAGCGTTAGGGGTTAGTATTGGAACTGATGAAGATAGCAAAGCCTTAAATATGGAGAAAATAAGGTATCATAAAACAATTATAATGTGTGATGCCGATATTGATGGTAGTCATATTGCTACGTTAATTATGACTTTCTTTTTTAGATATATGACAGATCTCATAAGAAATGGTTATTTATATATAGCTACTCCACCGTTATATCTCATATCAAAAGGTAAGAAGAAAGAGTATTGCTGGAATGAAGATCAACGTCAACTCTTGATTAATAAGTGGGGTGATGGTAACGAAGGCGGTGTTCATATTCAGCGTTATAAAGGTCTAGGTGAAATGAATGCAGAACAACTTTGGGATACCACAATGAACCCCGAAAACAGGATCTTACGTCAGGTGACTATTGAAAATGCAGCGGAGGCTGATCATATCTTTTCGATGTTAATGGGAGATGAGGTTCCGCCTCGCCGAGCGTTCATTGAATCTCATGCAAAATATGCAAATATTGACGCTTAATAAAACAAAAAAGGGTTTGCCATTTTTGGCAAACCCTTTTTTGTTTCCGTAACCTTTCTTATTATCTTTCGTAATAATTACTATGCATTTTAACCACGATATAAGGAATACGTAGATAATAATTGTAATCATTTCTTGATTAAATGACGAACGAAAAAGGTAACCACATAATTGAAAGTAGACAAGCTACTTATTGGCAAATTTTTGTTTATTCGAAATGTAAGGAATTCGCAAATAATTTTCTATCGAGTATTAACAACATCATGGTTAATGGTTTATCCATTCAAGTAACATGTTATACGAATGTTAATGAATTCATTCCAGGAGTTGCCAACATTAACAACAGATCTATTATTCATTTTAATACAACTGATCATAATGAGGTTGAAATGAATTCCTTGTTTGATGAAGTAAGAAATTCAGCTTCGGGTAGCAAAGCATATATAGTGGTATGGTCTGATAATCCATGGCGCAATTTTTCAGAAAAATTCTTACAATCAGGTAAAATAAACGATTTCCGATCCAAAACAAACCTTTTACCTAATAGGCTTAATCATATAATTTATACAAATATTAAAAACCATGAGCAATTTGTTGAATTAGAAGAATTAAAAAGCAATTTAGAAGAAAATATTGTTTTAAGAACAAAAAAGTTAGAAACTGCTTTAAAGAAAAACTCAAGGATAAATACTGAATTACTTCAGCATAGAATTCAGATTGAAAAGAAAAATGAAGAAATTAACCATCGAAATGAAGACCTAGAATTAGCTTTTAAAAAGTCGAGTTCTCAACATATAAAATTACATAAGGCTCTTATCCAAAATGAGGAACAAAGAAAATATCTGGAAGATGCCTTAGAAGAAATTAAATCTAAAAATGATGCTTTAAAATCGCAAAACGAGGAGATTATTGCTCAGCGTGATCATATTGAACAGCAGCGTGAGGAAATACAAACGCAGCGCGATATGGCCTTAACTCAGCGTGATAAAATTGTTCAGCAGCAACAAGAAATAAAAGATAATATTCAATATGCAAGCAGAATTCAACAAGCTTTATTTCCACCACCTGATTTAATTGAACAATTATTACCTAAAAATTTTGTTTTAAACAAACCTAAAGATATAGTTAGTGGTGATTTTTATTGGATTTCTCAAAATAGAGGAAAAACAATAATTGCTGTTAGCGATTGTACTGGACATGGTATTTCAGGAGCTATGATGAGTATGCTTGGAACTGCATTTCTGAATGAAATTGTAAATAGGAATGATGTAACTAATTCATCACAAATTCTTGATCAGCTGCGCGAAAGGGTAATCACTTCACTTCATCAGCAGATTAGCCATAGCATAGAATATTCTCGCGATGGAATGGATATTGCCATTATTATTATTGATATTGTAGATAATACTTTGGAATATTCAGGAGCAAATAATCCTATATATATATTCCGTGATCAGGAACTTATTGAGTTAAAACCTGATAAAATGCCAATAGGTATTCATGAATTTTTTAATGAACCTTTTAGTACACAGCGAATTAATCTCGTTGAAAATGATACAATTTATATGTTTTCTGATGGGTATGCTGATCAATTCGGAGGCAAACATGACAAAAAGCTAAAGTACCATCGATTTAAAAGAATACTTTCTGAATTAGATCAAATTCCGTATAATAGGAGGCAAGAAAAACTTGACAATGAATTTAATAAATGGCGTGGAGACAATGAACAAATTGATGATGTTCTTGTTCTTGGATTTAATGTATAATAAATATCCGTTTTTGTCAGCCTAGAGATCTTAAAGTGGGGTTATACCTCTCAAAGTTGCTCTTATTATCTAATAAACATTTTAATTTTCGTTTTCTTTATTCATAAATAGCTTCTATTTAGTCTCAGCAAGAAAGCTCCAATAATTTCGTTACTCTTGCATTTCAACCAGTCATCCCGAGATTTCGGGACTCCTGATTTTCAATGCTGCGAAAGCCTCATTCTTGGAGCTTTCTTA
>JAQICC010000164.1 GCA_027858735.1 Salinivirgaceae bacterium | reverse complement strand
CATGATACATTTTATATTCCCAAAGTGGATGATAATAGCTGATTAAAAACCCTAAGTGACTACTCATTTTATATCCCAACGAAACATTGATAAGGGAAGAAGTATCATGAGTAACATCTACGCGATGGCTCATTCCACTAATACTACCAAAGTTATAGTGAAAATTAACTCCACTAATAATATAGTACTTATCAAAATAATAGCGAAAATAAAACCCATACTCTATCCCAGTATAATATTCGCCACCAAAAATGAATCCAGGTCTAAATTCCAAGCATATATTAGAAGTCAAATTTACCCTCCCACTAAGAAACAAACTTAATGGATATATATCATTAAGACTGGAATCTTTTTTTGCTATATTTAAGTATTCCATATTGCTGTTAACAATAGTAAGTTCAGTTAGAAATCCTATCTCAACAGATATACTTTTTGTTTGTGTGTTGTTTTCTTGGGCATAAACAGTAATAAATCCAAATAGGATGAAAACCACTAGCAATCTGAACAATCTCATATAAACCTCAATATTAGTTAATTTTTATTGGGTTGTAGTTATAAAACTTGACTACAACCCAATAATTATCTTAAAAGAACTGTATGAATTTATGGGTATACTTCAAATGAATCTCCATGCCAAATTATTTCAATTGGAACATATGAGCCTTCGTCACAAAATTCACATGGATTTGGTTCAAAGCATTTATATACGATAGTATAGTGTTCTGCAAATCCACGGAGCCATCCTTTAGTCCAACCAGCATAGCAGAATTCATTAATATTTACCGTCGTTGGATTGTCGATTGAGCCAGCAAAAAACCATACACTATTCATTCCAAGTGCATTTGCTTTGATGAATAATGTTGAAAAGTTACTACCAGAACCACCTGGGGCGTTCATAGTAACATTCATCCAAGCAGACCTATGTTTATTAAAACCATAGTATAAACTAAACTTCGTCCAGTATTCTGCTGTAGTACCCCAATAATTACCAGGATACTCATCACACATAATATATGAGTTGCTTTCATAATCTAGAACAGATTTATATTTGCTTCCGTAAGTCGAAGTCGGAAAATTAAAGGGTAGAGAAGGCCACTTAAAACTTCCCATTACCATTTTACCTGGAGTTAAATCATATACCATACTTGCAACAATTCTTAAGGAAGATGTATTATACGTTCCCCTTTCAAATGGTTCATCAACATAATAATAACCAGCGTCATTCAACAAATCAATTCTGTCAAAGGCCTCTGAAAAGTCATGTGGAACATGTACCATAATATTTTCTTTCATAAATCCAATGTTTTGTGCATCATTATATTGAGATAGAGAACTTACAACCACACCAGAAAAACCATATTTGCTACTAAAATTCTCCCAAGTTACTAAATTTTCGTCAGCCCATACTCCTGTTGTTTTCCCATTTTTAGGGGCATATGTTCTTATTGACCAGCCGTGTACATACATATAGCTACAATTTAGAGCCTTTGTACCGTCAATAGTAGTCGTTGTATCAGTATTGTGTCCAAATAGTGGTAGAACTATTTTCTTCTTTTCAATATTGCTACTAAGTTTATTTAGAGTAGTTTTCATATTTAGTGCTTTTTCTTGGGGTATATGTTCAGTAACCAAACCATCCTGACAAGAAATTAAGAATACTACAGCAAATGCAATAAACAGATTCGTTAATAATTGATATTTAGACTTCATTATATTGACCTCACTTTTAATCAGCTACTAAGTTTTTTAAAAAATAGAT
Source organism: Salinivirgaceae bacterium (assembly GCA_027858735.1). Lineage (GTDB taxonomy): Bacteria > Bacteroidota > Bacteroidia > Bacteroidales > SZUA-534 > GH45. The sequence goes on along the minus strand of JAQICC010000164.1, from coordinate 802 downwards.
TTTTTGCGTTGCCGTTAAACAAAAATGCCTAACGGCTGATGCATAAAGCGCCGCAGTTCATATCTTAAAAAACGCTTACGCTACAACCAATAATTAATTTAAAACCTATCTATTCAAAACTACTTATTTTCTACAAAACTTTACACACGCACCAAAAATACGAAAAGACCAAGCGTAACTGCGGTCGCTTTGATGCGTGGGTTAGGTAGCACTTACCCACCCGTACCAAAAAATCTACCAATTGTACCACTTAAAGTCTTTTTTCTTTTCTTGATTTGTGGATCATCGCTCGTCTCGTGTGAAATTCCAATTGCTACATATTCGCACTTATTAAAATCTAATACTTCATCATCAAGAACAGATAAATCCTTAACATAAGATATCCCAATTGGCAAATTTTTAACCTTTGGTTCAATAAAAGTACCTTGCCAGCGACTTGCTACAACAATATGGGTTATTTCAGTTTCTAAGTTTTCATTTATCCATCTGATCGGTTTAATAACTTTTCCCAACCAATAATCATCTCTATCTTCACCAGTAATCTCACGCAACAATTTCACAATAATTGGAGTTTGTTCATGAAGCTCCTCTGGTGAATAATCAACTTCTGTGATTGTTAATTCCATACTTGCTACCTAACGGCTGATGCATAAAGCGCCGCAGTTCAACGAACTCACTTTACGCATATTAACCCGACGCTAAATAACCGTTATTAAGCGGCATAATTGATATCTTTATGGTTAAAATATTTTTTCACTCTCATGGGCTTTGCTTGTAATAAGTTCATATGTTCTTGCAGGTT
>JAQICC010000141.1 GCA_027858735.1 Salinivirgaceae bacterium | reverse complement strand
GCTGGGCTTTAGCCCACAACAAAAGGGGTTTGGGCTAAAGCCCAGCTTCTTGCCATCTGATAATCTCTGGCATAAATGCCAGAGCTAATTATTGCTTTTCCCAATTTCACACAGTCTCTAAAACCCCGCGTTACATTGCCTACAGCAGGCAGGTTGATGTTCAAGCTCATCAAACCTTTTCATTTTATCATCACTTTTTTAAACTACAGCCATACAAAGTATTAAGTATTTAATATAAAATGAAAAAGGAGATGTATTAAATAACACCCTCTTTTTCAATTTAAAATATATTGTTAACCTTTACACTATTCACTGTCAGCAGCACTTAAATCACCAACTTTTAAAAGCTCGTTTGTGCTCAATACTTTATTCATATCAAGTATCATAGTAAATTTATCCTGATTTTGAAAAACTCCTGTTATAAAGTCGTTTTTTACCCCAGCACCTATTGTTGGAGGATCTTTTATTTCTTCAGGTTCAATTTCAACAACTTCGGATACGGCATCGACCAAAGTCCCGATAAAAACCTGTTGTTCATCGATCGTAACCTCCATTACAATAATGCAAGTATTGGTAGTAATTTCGGTATTTTCAACACCAAACTTTATACGCGAATCAATAATCGGCAATACTTTCCCTCTTAAGTTTATAACACCCTTCATGTAATCAGGCATTTCGGGCAATTCAGTAATTTTTGGCAATTCAATAATATTATGCACAAATGATGCATTCGCTGCAAACTGTTCTTTCCCTATTTTGAAGGTTAAATATGATTTTAGCTGTTCCATTATATAAATTTAAACTTTGAATAAAATTGTTTTGAAATTACTCAGAACAGTTAGTATATAATAACTATTTTACTTCTTTTTATTTAGTTGATCCGGAAAGAAAAAACCTCCTTTTGATACTGTTTCTAGTGCATTTTCAAGGTTGTCGAATAATTTTGTTTTGCTCACAAACCCTTTAAATCCCACACCAATTAGTTGTTGTAAATCGGCAATGCTGGCATATTGCGAAACGGCTATTATTTTCACTTCGTGATCTTGCCATGTTCCCATTTTTGTAGCTTTAAGCCCATCCATTTCTGGCATATTAATATCCATTAATACAATATCGGCCTGGCCTTTGTATGTATCAATAAATATTTGTCCGTCATTGGCTTCGCCTACAATTTCATGCTTTAAAAACCCTTCTAAAAATGTTCTTAGGGTTAAGCGGAAATCAGTATTATCATCAACAAGGAATATTTTCATGATTTTAATTTAAATTTCTTATTCAAATTTACTACAATATTAAACATAAGTCAGTGGGGGATTGCCCCAATTTGATGTGCATTACCCTATTTCTTTGGTAGGGTTTTTACTACTATATTTAAAATTGAGGTTATTTTTTTCTAAAACTTCAGTAAAAAGGAAGGTGATGTTTTAAACATATATTCTAATATAACCAATATTATAATCTTCGTAAACATACGAGTTTAAAATAGCGATGCTAATTATTACTTTATATTTGTTTCGTCGCAAACAAACTTCATTTAATTTATTGAATATTAATCGTGCGACGATTATATTCCAATTCAATTTTACCGGGGGTTAAACCCCCGTCTATTGATACCTGCCTCGCAGGCCAGGTTAAAGCCCTTAATGTTTACTGAATTTATCAACGCAAAACTAAACCACAGCTATGTTGGAGTAAGATATTTTTGAAATTACAGCTTAGATATTTAATTTTCATTAATTTGGCATTAAAACTCAATTAGTTTCGTTAAAATAGCTTGCATTACAAGATGAGCTGTATTGCGAGTTTTGGTTTTTTGAATTAAGCCATGGCGGTATTTTTCAATGGTTTTAATACTTAAAAACATTTTGTCTGATATTTCTTTATTTGTGTGTCCGTTGCAAATTAGGCTCAATACTTGTTTTTCTTTTTCGTTTAGTTTTAATAGCTGTTCAATGTTGTTATTATTAACTTTTAAAACTACCTTTTTAAGCAAATCTTGAGCAAAATAGTTATTCCCAATGGCAACTTCCTCAATGGCTCTTGTTAACTCATCAATACCTGAGTTTTTTAAAATAAAACCTTTCGCACCTGCCTCTATCATTTTAAAATAATAATCTTCATCGCTAAGCATTGACAATACAATAATTCTTAAATCAGGATTTTGCATGATTGCTCTTTTGGCAGTATCATAGCCATTAAGCACAGGCATTGAAATGTCAAGTAAAACAATATCAGGTATTAAATAATTGAGTTGGTTTAAAAATTCTTCCCCATTATTTGCTTCGATTACAATTTCCCAATTGCTGTGTTGCGAAAGTATCAGTTTTATTCCTGAGCGGAACATTTCATGGTCGTCAACTAAGGCTATCTTCAGTTTTTCTTGCATTCTTTGTATTTGTAGCTTTAATAAATAAAGTTAGTAAAGTATTCCATTAAAATAAAGAATAAACAATGCTAATCAAAAGTTGAAAACCGGTTTTATACATTTTCAACCTTACTCCCTGTCCTCATTGTCTTAAAGTTAATTTTATCACACTACAAAGGAATTTCAATTTTATATTTTATCCCATTATTATCCCCCTTATTGAATTCAACATTTCCATTTAGCGACTTTATTCGATTAACTATATTAAATAATCCCATCCCTTTTTTTGCCCCCTTTACCTCTTCAAAATCGAAACCTTTCCCATTGTCAGAATAATCCAGTCGAATAGTATCAACTGAACAATCAATAATAATGGTTATAAGACTGGCATTTGCATATTTTAATGAGTTGTTAATAAGTTCGCTGGTAACACGATAAAGGGTAGTTTCAACCTCTTTTTTCAACAATGCCACAACCCGATAGGTAAACTGAAAGTTGGTTTCTGAAACATTGTGCAATTTGTCAATAAAGCGCTCGATAGCAGCTTTTAAACCAAAATCGTCGAGTACATGCGGACTCAAATTATTGGATATGGTTGAAACTTGTTGTAAAGCCTCATTAATACCTATTAATAACTGATCTTTAATTTGAAGTTTAAAGGCCTCATTATCTGACTTTAAGAAAGTCTCGGTATATAGTTTTACTGTTGATAATACCGGCCCTAAACCATCGTGTAATTCCTGAGCAACCCGTTTGCGTTCACTCTCTTCGGTATTAATTATGGCTTGTAATATTTTATGCTGCACTTGCTTTTCTATTGAAATATCGCGTACCGATGCTACGCGTAAATTTTCTTTTTCTGAAATAAATCGTGATTTTACTGCTATTTGAAGGATGTTATTGTTTTTGGTTTTTATTTCAGCCTCATAGTTTCCTTCGCCTTTTGACATATATGATTTTATAATTTCATGAAGTTTCTGGGGAATTATGTTCTCGAAGATATTCATCCCAATTAGTTCATGCTCTTTATATCCTGATAAATAGCAGAATGCCGGATTTACATCAATTATTATCCCATTTTTATGAAAAACAATACCTTCGTTTGAAACATCAACGAATAGTTTAAAACGCGATTCACTTTCAATTAGCGCTAATTCAGCTTTTCTTCGTTGTGTTATATCACGATAGAACCCCACCAGATATTCATTACCATCATTTAAATTTATTAATACAGGGCTAACTTCAACGGGTATTGTTTTACCTGATACGTGTTGAATTAAAACCTTACGCATTGTGTGTTTATCAGGATTACGTAAGTCATCCTGATAATTTATCTCCATATTTATTTTCTCATCAGTAGGGTGTAATTCAGTTTGGTGCATACCAATAATTATTTCTCTTGACATGCCCATTAACTCTTCACCTTTTCTATTTACATCAACAATTTCACCCGATTTAGCATCGGAAATAAAAATAGCATCATTAGCCGATTCAATAATAGCTCGGAAACGTGTTTCGCTGGCACGTAATTCTAATTCTGTTTTGTTTCGTTCCGTAATATCATCAATAGTAATCAGAAATGTTGTTTCAGGTTCAATTGTTGCAAGGCTGGTAGAAACCAATACAGTAAATGATTCAATTTTGCCATTTCGAATAATATTAAGCTTTGATTCTAATTTATTTTGTTGATTTTGAGTGTTTATTACTTCAAGAAGAGAAGTGCGAATTATACAATTTTTGCAGGCATAGCCCATTCCACAACCTTTATTTCCTTGAATAGCCACAATGCAATTAAAGGCATCGCCAGTTTGACTTTTTTGAATATCTTCCATGGTAGTATCAAAAAATTCCAAACCTGTTTTATTCATGCGAACAATCTCTTTTTTTGTATTTACCAAGAACATTATTGCTGGCGAACTGTCGAAAATAAGTTGAAGCTGTTGCTCATTTTCTTTTATTAATCTTTCGTCTAATACCTTTTGTGTAACATCTTCAAAAATAGCAACCACTTCACCGTTGGGTAACTTATAAAATTGGTTATCGGTATATTTTGGTGTATTCGGATCGTAAGCCCTATTCGCATTCATATTCATTGGTTTACCTGTTTTATAAACTTGTTGAATATTTTTAAATACCTGACTTTCTTTAAGGTTAGGCATTATCTGACTTAATTTTTTACCTACTACAACTTCCCGTTTTATGTTGCTAATTTGTTCACCTGCCTTATTGAAATCAATAATCTCAAAATCTTTACCATTATTAATTGGCTTGTAAACCGCTACCCCACTTTGCATATTTTCTTGAAGGTTACGGTATCGTTCTTCATTTTCGCGAATCAATCGTTCGGCTTCTTTTTGTTCTGTAATGTCTATTTGTGTGATCCAAAGCGATATAAGTTTGTTTTCAAAAAACTGTGGTTCGCCAAAATTTAAAAAGTAATGCAGATTACCGTCTTTATCAATTTCATAGGTCTCATCATTGACAAAACAATAATTATTTTTTATAAATGATTCAATTGCAGGTGAAGCATCATCTAACTCACCCCATATATAAGAAATGGGGTGATCAACTATTTCTGAGCCAAAATTAAAACCATACATTTTAGCAAATGAGTCGTTCGCTTCAGCAATAATCATGTTATTGTAAAGATGTTCAATTTGTTTTTTTAAAGGCCAATCAAGCTTAAGCGGAGGATGAAATTCAAACCGCGAAACACCTTCAAAGCTATTGGCAATAAATGAACGGTATCGTTCCTCACTTTCCTTTAGTTTTCTTTCAGCTTCTTTTTGTTCGGTAATATCTCTGAATTCAACAACTCTAACTTGCACTCCTTTATAAGGAATGTTTTTTGCTTCTAGTCTGAGTGGGTATTCTAAACCATTTTTTCGAAGGCCTAATGCTTCGTATGGTTTATCGTATCCTTCTGCAATCTTACTCATAACCATTTCACGAGATTTTTCTGCAATTAGCTCTAGCCCATCCATACCTATTAAATCATTTAAAGAATAACCTGAAAGCTCAGCTAGTCCATGGTTACATTCTAAAATAATCCCTTTATCGTGTATTGCAATGCCCCCAAACGAGGCGTTATGCAAGGCTTTAAAACGGGTTTCGCTTTCAGAGAGTTTCTCTATGTTTTCTTTTAAGGCATCGTTGCTAGCAAGTAGTTCTTCTTCGGCAGCCAGTAAGGCTTCATTTTTTTCAAGTATTGCTTGTTCCACTTTCCTACTCTCGGTAATATCAACATGCGTACCAACCAAACGAGTTGCCTTGCCATTTTTATTAAAAATGGCATTTCCGCGTGAAAGAATATTTACCCAACCCCCATCTTTATGGCGCATTTTTAATTCTGATTCAATTCTATTTGTTTTGCCTGCAATGTGATCATTAATTTTCTTTAAAGTGGAAGCTACATCCTCTTGATCAGTAAGTTCCTCCCAAGCTTTAAATGAATTTTCAATTTCATAATCCTCATATCCGATCATTTTTTTCCATCCAGGCGAGAAGTATATTTCATTAGTTTCCAAATTCCAATCGAATAATCCATCGTTTGTGGCATTCATGGCCATAGCAAATCGCTCTTCGCTTTCCTTAAGCGATTGTTCTGTTTTTATTAACTTTGTAATATCACGTGAAACACCAACTAAACCATTTACATTACCTTTTTCATCTTTTACAGGAACTTTGGTACTTGACATCCAACGAATACTTCCATCTGGATTTTCAATTTTTTCATTTTTTTCAATTTGGAGTTTGCCTTTTTTAATTATTTCTTGTTCATCAATATATGCTTGCTGAGCATGTTCTTTCATAAAAAAATCAAAATCAGTTTTTCCAATAGCGTCGTTTGGGGTTTTTACACCTATTAAATTAGCTTGAGCTTTATTAATTCTTGTAAACCTCGATTGGGTATCTTTGAAATAAATAGTATCGGGTATATTGTCCATTAAGGCATGAAGTAAATCGCGCTCCTGACCTAGTTTTTCAACCGCTTTTTCAGTTTCAATTTCAGCAAGCTTCCGCTTGGTAATGTCCATAAAATTTACAATAACTCTTTCTAGTTTATTGGCCTGAGCAAAAATAGGTATGGCATTTACAATAACCCAATTTATATTTTTCCTTTTGGGGTGGCTTACTCCAACAACATAGTTAACCAGACTTTTTTTTGAGTTTATTACCCTATTTACCGGATAATTTTCAAGAAGCATATCAGTGCCATCTTCACGAATAAATTTCCAGGCAGGATCCATGGCCATTTTACCCAGCATTTGGTCTTTACTTAAACCTAAAATTTCTTGAGCTCGTGGATTACTTAAAATAATACGGGTGTCGGGAGCATGCACCACAACCCCCACAAGCAAATCATTTAATGTTGAGCTGAATAGCTGTTCACTTTCTATGACGGCTTCTACTGCACGTTTCCGTTCGGTAATATCTAAAGCAGTAAATGTTACTCCTTTGTCAAGGTCATTTAAGTCAATTGGAGTTGATGCCAGAAGTATGTCAACCAATCCACCGTCTTTCCTTTTCCATTTGGTTTCTACAACACCAGTACCAAATTTCTCAATTTGCAAATATTTATAAGTGCCAACCCTTTCAAATTCTTCATCATTTGGGTATAGCATTCTTGAACTATGTCCAAGAATATCCTCTAAGGAATATCCTGTTATACTTGCAACTTGTGTATTTGCTTCAACAATAACTCGTTTTTTTACCAAGCCAATTCCTGTAGGAGCAATTTTAAATATGCTTTCCAATCTGTCTTTTTGATGTTTTAATGCTTCAGAAATAGTTTTTCGATCGGTGATATCCTGAATTGAACCGAGCATCTTTGTTAAATTTCCACTGCTATCAATGGTTAATTCACCCAAACCATGAACCCATAATTCCTTTTTGGTTTTTTGATTTACAATTTTATATTCTTTATTAAAAGAAGTTTGTTTGCCAATTACTTCATTCGTAAAATAGTCGAGCATTTCTTGTTTAAAATCGGGGTGAATTAAGGAAAGCCAACCTTCAACATTGTGATTATATGTATTATCAATACCAAAAATCTTATCGAGTTCTTGAGAACTGGTCCAAATACCTGTGGAAATATCTAAATTATAGTGTCCAAGTTTGGCCAGTTTTTGTGCCGCGTTAAGCTTGGCTTCGCTTTTGGTTAAAAGCTGAATGCTATTTCTTAACTCATCATTGCTTGCCATTAATTCTTCTTCGGCAGCTTGTAGTTCTTCGTTTTTTTCTTTTAAAATTCTTTCGGTTTGCTTTTGCTCAGTTATATCAATGGTAATACCAATAGTTTTGAAGAGCTCACCCTTTTCATCAAAAATATTTTCACCTATCTCACGAACTTCAATTACTTCTTTTGAATTGAATTTAATAAACCTATGCTCAACTTCGTATGCTTTACTTTTATTGATTATTGATTGCTGATATGCGCTATCAACTAGCGCCCTATCATCGGGATGAATATACTCTAGATAAGTTTCTATGTTGGGCTCAAACGCTTTTGCTTTAAAACCTATCATATTAAATACTTCATCGGACCAGGTTAACTTATTCAATGAAAAATTGTATTCCCAGCTTGCAACCTTGCCTACTCTTTGCGATTCTACCAAAAGATGCTCACTTTGATAAAGCTTTTCAATGTTTTCTTTCAATGTGTCATTTGCGGTTTTTAATTCTTCCTCGGCCGCCTGAAATTCTTGATTTTTATAAACTAGTTTATTTTCAGCTTCTTTAACTTCAGTAATATCTCTATTACTAACTCTTGTTCCATTAAAATTTCCATTAAAATCATAAACTTTAGTGCTTACATGTCCAATCCAAATAGTTCTTCCATCTTTTGTTTTTATTTGAAATGATATTTCTCCAATTTGATCTGAATCGTTTTCAGCATTTAAATGCTTGGTCCAAAGCAATTTGTCAGATTCAATAATTATGTCATATAAAAGCTTTGGATTAAGAGTAAATTCGTTAACCGTGTATCCGGTTATTTTCTCGCAACTTGGCGACATGTATTTTATTTGGCCATTTGGTAATATCCAATATTCCCAATCATGAGTAAACTCGGCAACCGTTTTGTATTTTTCATGACTTAGCTTAAGCTCAAGGGTGCGCATTTCAACCTCTTTCTCAAGCCAAAGGTTAGTGTCTTTTAACTGTTTTTGCATTTGATAAAGCGTGACTTGTGTATTTACTCTAGCCAATAATTCTTCAATATTCAAGGGTTTGGCAACATAGTCAACCGCTCCAAGATTAAAAGCTTTCACCTTATCAAAAACTTCTGTTAAAGCTGACATAAAAATTACAGGAATTTCTTTGGTAAGCTCTTCGGCTTTAAGCCTTTTGCAGATTTCGTAACCATCCATTTCAGGCATCAGAATATCGAGCAGAATAAGATCGGGTTGAGCCTTCTTTGCACTTTTTATTCCGTTGGCATCCGAAGTAGCCATTAATACCTGGTATTTCTGTTCTTGCAATGCTGTTTTTACCATATTAATTATGGTAACTGTATCATCAATTATTAATATTTTACCTTTAAAATCAATATTTTGCATGGCTAAGCTATTTTATGGAATGTATATATTTTAGGTATTACTACGAATTTAGTGGAAAAACTTATAAATAGTACATTTTTATCGATGGGATATAGTCGACAACCTGCAGTTCTCAGTCGGTAAATTGACTGTGGACTGATCCCGATAACTCCTAAAAACCACATGTTGTTGTTGAAAAAAAGCTATAAAACTTTATAATACAAAGCTTTACATCTGAGGTGTTTTCACCTAAATTGGTGTTGCTAACAAAATACCGCTATGAAAGTACAAAGCTGTAAAAAAATTTCTGCATTTGGAGGGATTAATTTTGTTTTTGAATACCTCAAAAAAAAATAATTTTGGAAGCTTATCTAAACTTTCCCTTCCCGTTCTAAAAGGCCAAAGCAAGTATCAATGGAGCGATATAATTCAATCTATATTAGCTGTTTATATGTGTGGTGGCGACTGTATAGAAGATTTGCATATTCATCTAAAATGTCATTTTACCAATAATCCCTTTGTCGATATACCAAGTCCAGATACGGTTTAAAGAAGGCTTTCAGAATTAACACAAGACAACCATAGTTATCGCACGAAAAGGAGAGAAATTGACCATAAATATAATACAAACCCAAAGCTGGAACAACTCAATATATCTTTGCTTAAAAAATTAGGTGTTTTCAAAGCTAATGAACTAACATAGTAGTTACAATTCCGAACCCTAGGGTTAATTTTGTTCCAATTTTAAAATCTTTGGATCTCATGACTTCATGTTTTTATAGTTTAAATTTTAGTTATCTATAACAATTCTTAAAAGGCCAACAAAGGCATTGTCAATATTTTCGTTTACACCTGGATTAATTATGTATTGAAAATCGGGTTGTACGGTAATTTTATCGATAAGTGTGAAAGCGTAGGTAAGTTCAATAGCTGTTTCAGCTCCTAACATACCAGATGTATTGTCTGCCAAGTGTTTGCATATTGGTGCATACGCAAGGGCCAATCCAAATATATCGCTGGCATCCTCAAACAATAAACCGGTATAGTTTACGCCTGCACTTAAAAATAATGAAAATGGGTTAATTTTATTATCTGGAGTAAACCCAATTTGTGTGAATGCATCGAGCTTGCCTTTTTCGCCATCAGGCTTACTAATTAGGTTTTGTTCGGCAATTAGGTGCACCTCCATATTTCCTGAAGTTGGAGGTACAGGATCAATCAAATCTTCAAATTTTGCTGAGTGGTATAAAAAACCAAGCTTTATAATTCCACTATAACTATCGTCGCTAACTCCATGCTTGAAATGCAGCTCGGAAGCCGACAAAAAGCCTTGATTTTTACTTAACGACCAAGCTGTATTATAGGGATTATCATCTAAATTTCCAGAGTCGCCATCCCAAAGTCCCGTTTGTAAAGAAATTGACTCCGTAAAATCATACTTAAAGCTTAAGCCCAGCGAATTCATAGGAAATATGGGTACAGGCATATTCATCGATGCTGATGGCTGTATACCAAACGAACTGTTAAAAAATAAACCCCCAGGTTCAGCAACTAAATATTCAGCATTAAGATCAATTAATCCAAGCTGAATATTTAGCTTACCTACTTGTTGCTTATACCACATTTCATACAAATAGGTATAGTTTCCATTATCAATATTAGATGCTACTTGCAAATCGCCAATTAAATGTGCTGAAGGATTTTCTCCATGTGAGTTCTCCACCTGAATAAAAAATTCACCGTTGTTCCATAATCCTAAATCCTGAGTATTAAATCCTAAGCCTAAATCAATAATTCCCTGATACGATTGTCCGGTTTGTAAACCACCTGAAAAGTTTTTTAGTCCTTCGCCAACATAGGCAGCTTCAACAGTTATAGGAGAGCTTTCTTCTTGTGCAATGCTTAAAAAGCAGACTGAAAAGGCTACGGCTGTTAAAACTATTTTTAGTTGTTTCATTATTTAAAATTTATTGGATTAATTCAATTTACCTGATTTGTATTGGGGGTAAAAATATTAACCTACGTCATTTTAATAATCATAACATGTTATGATTTGGTTTAAGCTAGTTGAATTATTCTTATGTTAATTCAGCCTCTATTTTTTCATTATTTATAGTTAAGGCTTCAGCAAAAGCAAAAACTTTATTGGTATTTAATACCATAATAAATCCCGATTCTTGCTGAATCATTCCAAACAAATTATCGGCATGGTATTTTGTGCCAATTGCAGGTACAGGTTTAATGTCATCCATAGTGCAATCCATAACTTCATTTACACTATCTACCATAGCACCTACTTTTAACTCGGTAGTTTCGGTTATAATATCCAAAACTATAATGCATGTATTGGAAGTAAGCTGGGTTGGTGTCATGCCAAATCTAACTCTTGAATCGATAACAGGTAAAACCGATCCGCGGAGATTAATCATGCCTTTTAAAAAATTGGGGGCGTTTGGAATTTCAGTTATTTGTTGCATTTCTAAAATACTTAATACCTGATTAACATTTACAGCAAAACAGCTCTTTGTCAAGTTTAAATGTTAAATACGTGTTTACTTCTTTATTCTGTTCCATGGGCTTATATATTTGTTTCATTTTTTTTGGAAAGCGTATCTAATTATTTTATCTGAATAATAATGTTTGTTTCCATTACCCCGAATATGGCTTTTTCTTTTTCTGTTTGAATTCTCCAAAAATAATAGGCAAAAGCCGATCCAATTATCCCTATTATTATAGGGCTTGCATAATGGTACAAATCACCTAAGTGCTCACCTAAATATAACTTCCAATTATAAAGATTATAAGTATCATGTAATATGTTTTTATTGGAACACATCTTTGGTTATAACAATCAGATTATCAAACACATTAAATAACTAATT
>JAQICC010000451.1 GCA_027858735.1 Salinivirgaceae bacterium | reverse complement strand
ATATTAAGAAAATCAGCGATGTCTTCATCTTTTTGCCCTTTTCCACCGGTAGCTTGATTACTGTTGAGTAAAATATACGCATTACGAATTATCATAGCACTACGCTTACCTTTTCTTGTTATTTCTTCCAAGAGTTCTGTTTCTGGTTTTGTTAATGTTACCTTATATTTTTTCATGGCAGTTTCTTCAAAGGTAATCATTTTACCCGAAATACCATGCTTGACTTGACACTAGTGTATTCGAGGATTTGGATTTTGAGCGACAACAGCCTGCCCCGATTATTTCGGGGAAGAAGTCGGACTTTATGGACAGACACTAAATAGAACTACGTAGGCTTATATAGAACTCTGGTTAATGGTATTTGGTTTGATTAAGCTAAATTATTTGACTATTTTGAGCAAGTAATTTAAAGAGTATGTATTTCAAGCTATTTTTTCTGGTAATTGTTTCATTTTTACTATTGTTTGTTCAAGCAATAGCTATTGAATCTGATTTTGCATTTAAGCATATTACGCTCGATAATGGGTTGTCGAATAGCAATGTAAACTGTATTGTGCAAGATAGTAATGGTTTTATTTGGTTGGGGACTGAGAATGGCTTAAATAAATACGATGGCTACAAATTCACCCACTATTACAGCGATATTAACAAAGCTAAAAGTTTAGCAAGCAACGAAATAATAACTCTTATGGTTGATAAATTTGGAGTTTTGTGGGTGGGTACATTTCACGGCTTGTTTATTTACAATGAAAAGTATGATAATTTTGATCAAATATCGTTTAACCATATTGACGATAAAAGCACCAATATTCCGGTTTATGCCTTGCTAGAAGATGCAGACAGTGTTGTTTGGATCGGGACCTCGGGCAGAGGAATGTTTAAATACCATAGAAGGAAAGGGATTATTAAAGCCTATCAGCAGGATGATAATGACAAATACTCATTGAGTAGTAATTTTATTTTTTCATTGTATATGGATGCTCAGAATACTATTTGGGTAGGTACAACTGACAATGGTTTGGATAAATTCGATACGAAAAATGATAAATTCTATAATTTTAAACCCATCGAGGGAGTTCAGTATCAACAAAACGTAAATGCCATATTAGAAATATTTGAGATTACTCCCAATAAATTTTTATTGGGAACCAGAGGTGATGGCTTGTTCATATTCGATAAACAAACTGGTGAATTTTCTCAATATACCATTCATGCAAGTTCAGATGATTTGGTTCAGCCCAAAGAAATTTATAATATTTACAAAGATGCTCGGCAAAACTTATGGATATCGACCCACGGAAATGGATTGTATCAAATATCTGAAACTAATTATGTAAATAGAATTGAGCATAGTGAGGATAATCCAAACAGTTTAATAAATAATAATGTTCGCACCCTGTTTGAAGATAGGCAGGGAAATTTATGGATTGTTTCCTATCAGGGCGGAGTTAATATATTGCCCAATACCTATAAAAAATTCCAAGCTTATAAACTCGATGATAATACAGAATTTTCAAGTAATATAATTACCTCGGCGCTTATCGATGAACGTGGAAATATATGGGCCGGTGCCGATGGCGGTGGGCTATCATATATTGACCGTTCAAACAATATAGTTTCGCATTACTATCCGGGTAACCAATATGGAAATATAGTAAATGATAAAGTAGTAATGTCGTTGCTGCTTGATGCTAATAATTTGTGGATAGGAACCTACCTAAAAGGGGTGTCAGTTTTAAATTTGAATACAAACAAAGTGGTTCATTATGAGAATAGTGAAGATATGAATTCACTGAGTAATAATTTTGCGTCATGCTTTTTGAAAACTATTAAGGGTGATTTGTGGGTTGGAACCATCGGAGGAGGAATAAATAAATTTAATCCTGAAACAAAAACATTTCAACGTTTTGTGAATCAAGATTCCTTAGCTGAAACCAGTTTAGTGAACGACTATGTGAACACCATTGCCGAAGATAATAATGGAAGACTCTGGATTGGTACTTTTTGGGGCATAAGTGTGTACGACCCACTTAATGGAATGTTTATAAAGTATTTGCAAAATGAAAATGGAAAAAATGGCTTAAGTAATAATACCATTTATTGTATTAAAATTACCTCGAAAAATGAAATTTGGCTCGGTACTAGAAATGGCCTCAATAAATTTATCCCATCAAGCAATAATTTTGTTTCATTTAATTTATCGGAAGGGTTGCCGGGCAACGTAATATATTCCATTGAAGAAGATCAAAAAGGCAACTTATGGTTAAGTACCAATAATGGGATTTGTAGTTTCAATCCGCAAACGAATGAAATTCACAGTTACTATAAAAATGATGGTTTGCCCAGTAATGAGTTTTTCAGAAATGCATCTTTTACAAATGACAATGGTGAAATGCTTTTTGGCAGTCTAAATGGTCTTATATCGTTCTTCCCTGATTCAATAAATGAGAATTACAAGGTTCCGAAAGTTGTAATTACAAAATTCCGAATATTTGATCAGGAAGTAATTCCTGGCAAGAAAACCAATAACGACATAATACTAAATAAGCCTATTTATTTAACCGATACCATTGTGTTAAAACATAAGTACAACAGTTTTGCTTTTGAATTTGCTTCGCTTGATTTTGTGCTGCCAGAAAAGAATAAGTATAAATGTAAAATGGAAGGTTTTGATCAGGAATGGCGATTGTTGAATTTTGACCACCGTTATGTGACCTATACCAATTTGGATGCAGGAACTTATGTGTTTAAAGTAAAGGCGTCGAGTATTGATAATGAGTGGGATAATAAAACAACCAATATTACAATTATTATAAAACCCGCAATTTACAGAACATGGTGGGCTTATGGTTTTTACTATGTACTATTAATTGGAATAATTCTGTTTTTCTGGTCTATATCGATAAAAAGAGTGAAGCTGAAAAACGAAATTAAACTGGAGCGTTTTGAGCGCGATAAAGCCAATGAGATAAATCAGGCGAAACTTCGCTTTTTTACCAATATTTCGCATGAATTTAGAACCCCAATTACGCTTATTGTTGGGCCTCTTGAGAAAATGTTGAAAGACAAAGGAGTTTTAAAAAAGTATAACGATTCGGTAAATTTAATGCTGAAAAATGCGAATCGTTTACTTCGCTTGGTAAATCAATTAATGGATTTGAGAAAAATTGAAAGCGGCCAAATGAAACTGAAAACAGAAAAAGCCGACATCATTTTATTCCTCAAAGATATTTTTAATAGCTTCTCGGATCTCGCAGAACAAAAGCAGATTGATTTTAGATTTTTAACTGAATTGGAATCATTGTTCTGTTGGTTTGACACAGATAAAATTGATAAAATTGTATTTAACTTACTTTCTAACGCCTTTAAGTTTACCAATGAGAATGGCGAAATTGCTATAGTTGTTGAAGAAGAAAGAACACATAAAGCATCGCAACTTAAAGTTTCAGTTATTGATTCGGGTAGGGGAATTGCACAAAAAGATCATGTACGAATTTTTGATCGCTTTTATCAGACAGACAACCCGAGTCAAAATTATACCGCTGGTTCAGGTGTGGGTTTATCCTTAACCAAAAGCTTGGTTGAACAACACTATGGCGAAATTAAATTTACATCGGTTGAGAGTAAGGGAACTGAATTTATTCTGCTTTTACCACTTGATGAAGCTGTTTATTCCGATGAAGAGAAATATGCATCAGATATGCCAGGAGTAAACAAATATATCCATACCATTCCTGATGATGTTTTTGAGAAAGAAATTGAGGTGGAAATTTCAACAGATAAAAACCTGACGATTTTAATAGTTGAAGATAATTACGACTTAAGAAAATACATTGTTAATGAGTTTGCTGAATATTATAATATTATTGAAGCCGCAAACGGAAAAGAAGCACTAGAAATGGCTTTGCGAGAATCGCCCGATTTGGTAATAAGCGATGTGGTAATGCCAGAAATGGACGGGTTGGAGCTCTGTGGTAAAATAAAGGAGAACTTTATTACCAATCATATTCCTGTAATTTTGTTAACGGCAAGGGCTTCCATAGAACACCGTATAAAAGGAATTAATAAGGGAGCTGATTCATACATTCCAAAACCATTTAACCCCGATCATTTAAAAGTAAGAGTAAAAAAACTACTTGAATTAAGACAAGTACTAAAACAAAAATATACGAATGAATTAAACACTCCCGGTGCGGCAGCTATAGTTGAAGAAGATGTGTATTTGCGAGAAATAAAAGTTTTGATTCTTGAAAATATTGATGACCCCGATTTAAATATAGAAAAGATATGCAAAGAAATGGGGATTAGTAGAGCTCATTTTTATAGAAAAATAAAATTGATTACTGATAAAAGCCCAACAGAATTTGTCAGAATAATTAGACTTAACGAGGCTGCCAAGCTATTGATTAAGAACGATAAATCAATTTCAGAGGTTTGCTATATGGTAGGTTTTAATTCGCCTTCTTATTTCTCGATTTGTTTTAAAGAGCATTTTAAAGTTTCACCGATTGATTTTGTGAAGCAAAACCAAAAGAAAAAATAAGTTTGCAGCATTCTTTTCTTCTCTCTTTAAAGAAGAATGGTTTAAAAGAGGATAAAATAACGCAACTTTAAAAATAAATCAAATATAGAAAGCAATTGTTTAATTTTTATTTGCAATAAAATGTTAAAAAAAACATACGGAACAATTATTTTAGTTTTTCAATTTATTTTAATTACCCATTTGCATTTAAATGCACAACCGAATGATTATAGATTTGAATACTTAACCCCCAACGACGGTCTGTCACAGGCTTCGGTAATGCAAATAATTAAAGATAGTAAGGGCTTTATGTGGTTTGGAACCCGAAGTGGTCTAAATCGTTATGATGGTTATAATTTTACTAAATTCTACTCTGATGCTAAAGACAGCACAAGTTTGTCGGGTGATATTATCTCAAGCCTTTTTATTGACTCAAAAAATAACTTATGGATTTGCACGGACAATGGCTTTTCAATTTACAATTATGAAAGTTCAGCATTTATTAACTATAAAAACGATTTAATTTTTCCAAACACAATAAATAATCATGCTACAACCTGCGTTTATGAAGATAAACTTGGTATTTTCTGGTTGGGCACTAGCGAAGGAGGTTTAATTCGTTTTGACCGTGATAAGGTTGTTTTTAAAAGATTTACCAACGATAAAAAAGGATCAAATAAAAATAACCTTAGTTTTATTCATGCTATTACGGAAGATGATGACGGCAATTTATGGATTGCAACCGATGGGAACGGCCTAAATTTATTCCATCGCGAAACTGAACGTTTTACTCAGTACCTACCCGAAGAAAATAATCCAAGCAGTTTACCCAGCGCATCAATCTACTCCATGGTTAAAGATTTTAATGGCACTATTTGGCTAGGTACTTTGAGCGAAGGCCTATGCCGATTGAATAAAGCAGATGATGGCACATTTTACTTTGATAACTTTAAGCCAGTCACTACAGACCAAAGAAGATTTAAAATCCTTTCGATGCACGCAGTGCAAGGGGGAGGAATTTGGTTAGCCACGGAAAATGCAGGACTTGATTATTTTGATACAGAAACAAAAAAATTTACCAATTACAGCGCTGATGAAAATGTGCGAAATTCACTTAACGCCAATTCCATTCAATGTATTTATCAAGATGATATTGGGAACTTATGGGTTGGAACATACACCGGCGGTGTTAACGTGCATAAAGCCAATAAAAAAAGGTTTAAAACCTTTTCGAAAATGCCAGGGCAAACCAATTCCCTCAGTAACAATGCGGTTACTTGTTTTTATGAAGATGACGATAAATTATGGATTGGCACCGATGGTGGTGGATTAAATGTTTACAACAGAAAAACTAAAACATTCAAACATTATAAAAAAGAAAATTCAGCCTTATTAAGTGATGCCGTGCTTGCCATTGGTCATGATGCTTATGGAGATATATGGGTTTCTGGTTGGGAATGTGGTTTAAATAAATTCGATACTATTTCACAAAAATTTATAAACTACAACATAAATAAATACAAATTACCAAATAACAATATTTTTGACATAAGCCACGATAATGATGGCAATATATGGATAGGTTCAGGCGGCAATGGATTGGTTAAGTTCAATGTTAAAACAGACAGCATAAAAATTTATGACATTGACAATAGCGCCATTCCAAGTAAGTGGATATTTGTTGTAGAGGTCGATTTTAATGGAAATGTTATTTTAGGGCATGAGATGGGGTTTAGTATATTCAATCCCAATACCGAAACGTTTAAAACCTATAATCAAACCGAACAAAACAAAGATCTGATTAGCAATAATAATGTAGGTACTATACTTATTGGACATGATTCAACCCTGTGGATAGGTACTTCAAAAGGGTTAAATCATTTTAACCCAAAAACAGAAAAAACAGTTCAATATTTCATTGAAGATGGACTGCCAAACAACAATATTGCAGGAATTATTGAAGACGAAAACCAAAATATTTGGCTTAGTACAAATGATGGACTTTCAAAGTTTAATCCGAATACTAATACTTACCGAAATTATTCCCTTGCCGATGGTCTTCAAGGGAAAGGCTTTGTTAGAAACAGCTGCTTGAAACTTGCTAGTGGTGAATTACTTTTTGGAGGTTATAATGGATTCAATATTTTTCATCCTGATAGTTTAAAGGAAAATCTCATTGTCCCCAAAATAGCCATAACTAATTTTTCAATTTTTAATAAAACCGTTCAGGTTGGTGATCCTAATTCCCCCTTAAAAAAACATATTAATGAGTGCGATCAATTGCTACTATCTTATAAAAGTTCAGTACTGTCATTTGAATTTGCTGCGCTTGAATATACTGCACCCAGTCAAAACAAATATGCCTATAAGCTTGAGCCTTTTGATAAAGATTGGAACGAAATAGGAACGCGCAGAACAGCCACCTACACTAATCTTGATCCTGGTGAGTACACGCTCATAATAAAAGCGTCGAATAATGACGGCCTATGGGTGAGTGAAAAAGATTATAAACAATTAAAAATAATTATAACACCTCCGTTTTGGAAAACTTGGTGGTTCAGATTGTTAATAGCAATTTTTGTTATAGGTGGGTTGTTTATTTTTTATCGCATAAAAATAAATACTATTAAATCACAAAAAGCTATTTTAGAGATAAAAGTGGAAGAAAGAACAAACGAGCTCTCAGAAGTAAATACAGAACTTGAGGAAATAAATGAGCAAATTTACCAGCAAAAGGAAGAGTTAGGTGCACAGGCTGAAACGCTTGAGCAAACAAATGAGGAGCTTGAGAACCATAAAAATAACCTGGAATCAACAGTTAAAACCCGAACAGCCGAATTGGTAAAGGCAAAAGAAAGAGCCGAAGAATCGGACAGGTTAAAATCGGCATTTTTGGCAAATATGAGCCACGAAATTCGCACACCAATGAATGCCATTGTGGGTTTTTCCAACTTATTGGCTGGTGTAATTAGCGATGCCGCTCCCAGGAATTACTTAGACTCCATTCGTTCAAGTGCAAAAAGTCTGCTTAAACTTATTGGCGATATTTTAGATCTTTCAGAAATAGAGGCTGGACGATTAGAATTGCAAGAAGATTGGATTGAAACTTATTCCTTTTTCGAAGATTTTCAATTGTTTTACAACAAAAAAATTTCAGAATCAAATTTAGATTTTCAAATTCAGTTGCAAAACGACCTACCTGAGAGCCTATTTATAGATGAATCGAGGGTAAGGCAATTGCTTGATAATTTAATTAACAACGCCATTAAATTCACACCTAACGGGTTTGTTAAATTAGAAGTGACTTATAGTAATCAAAAAGAAAGGGATGCCGGTCGTGAGTTGATTAATTTATGCCTTACTATTGAAGATTCGGGAATTGGCATGGAAAAGGAATTTCAGCAACGCTTATTTGAATCATTTTCACAACAAGAGGGGCAAAATACACGTAAATATGGGGGGACTGGCTTAGGTTTGGCTATTTCAAAAAAAATAATACAATTGATGAAGGGCACCATTGAAGTGCATTCTGAAATCGGGAAAGGAACAAAATTTACCATTACAATACCAAATGTCTTAATATCGCATTCGGCTATATTAAAGCAGAAAATTGAAGCGATTGATGTGGCTACCCTAGTTTTTGATAAAGCAAAGTTGCTTATTGTTGATGATGTAGCATTTAATCGCGATTATATTGAGGGAATCTTAAAGGATACCAATCTTGAAATAATGAATGTTGAGAATGGTGAGGAAGCCTATGAAATAGCATTGAATAATATACCTGATTTAATAATAACCGATATAAAAATGCCCATTCTTAATGGATTTGAGTTACTAGAGAAGCTAAAGTCAAATGAGCTATTAAAAGGAATCCCCGTAATTGCATTATCATCACAAGCTATGAAAAAAGAGCAGATTTTAATCCAACAAAGTGGTTTTTCGGGTTATTTACTTAAGCCTTTCCGAATTGATGAACTTTATGCTGAATTGATAAAGCATCTTCCTTATGTTAAAAAGGAAGATAATGAAGAGAATAGTAAAAGTGCTGGTTTTAAAGCTACCTCACTTTCAAAGTCCGATAGAGATTTACTGCTTGAATTGTTGAGTGGTAAAATGATGGAAAAATGGCATCGCTTTGAAGATCAGCAACCCATGGAAGATTTGGAGGCTTTTAGTGCAGAATTAATGGAAATTGCAATAAATTATCCTCATCCTGATTTGGTTATTTATGCACAAAAATTTAATGAAGCTGTTGAATCTTTTGATATACATAATTTATTAATTTATTTAAAACAATTTCAGGAATTAGTAAGCAATGTTGAGAAAAATTAAAACAAAATAATCATTCAACTTGTTTTTAACGCGTTTGTTTTAATATATAAGTATACTAAATAATTAATCCCTGCATAGTGTAGGTTAAATTTTTTTATGCCTTACGTTTTTTTTAATATCAGGTGTTGCGCATTTTAAAATTTCCAGATACAATGCATAAACCATTTGTAATTTGTACTTTGTGATAGTAAATATTAAATATTTTATAGATGGAAGTGACTTTTAAGAGATTTTTATTGACCTCTATATTATTTGTTTTATTTGGTATAGTTTTGGGTTTTGCTCAAAATTTAGATTATGAATTCGAGCACCTCACCGTAAACGACGGTCTGGCGCAGAGCACAATATATTGCATATTAAAAGATAAAAATGGGTTCATATGGTTTGGTACTGAAAATGCCCTTAATAAGTATGATGGTTATGAATTTACGGTATACCAACATAACGATTCTGATACAACAAGCTATGGAGGTTATAGTAGTAATAATATGCTTGAAGATTCGAAGGGCAACTTTTGGATTGGGACTTCATATGGATTAAATCTTTTTAATAGAGAAAAAGAAACTTTTACGATTTATAGATATAATGAGGAAGATACAAATACTATCAGTAGTAATTTCATTGGATGTATATTTGAAGATAAGAACCATAACTTTTGGATTGGTACATTAGGTGGAGGTCTCAATCTGTTTCAAAAAGAAACCAATTCTTTTAAACGGTTTATACATGATTCGTTAAATGTGAACAGTATAGGAAGTAATTACATAAGTTCAATTGTTGAAGACGAAAAGGGAAATTTGTGGATGGCAAACAATAAAGGGGACTTAATTTATTTTAATCAAAAAAATGAAAAGTTTACAAATAAAAAATATGATAAAAATTTTAGCGGACAGTTAGATGTTCAAATTTATGGTAAAATAACCCTCGATAGTAAAGGTAACCTTTGGATTGGAACAGAAAATGGATTATACATTTACAATATTTCAACCGATAAATGCAAACGGATAACTACAGAATCAAGCAATAATTCCATTAATAGCAATGCTATAACAAGTATCCTTGAATATAAGGAGGGTGAGTATTGGATTGGAACCGACCATGGAGGGATAAATATTTTTGATAGTAAAACAAATACATTTAGTTACCTGCAAAATAAACCAAATGATAATACTTCATTAAGTAACAATCAAGTGTATACCATTTACAAAGATGACGATAGCAATCTGTGGGTTGGAAATTATAATGGTGGAGTAAATGTAATCTATAAGAATAAAAACAAATTTGAAGTATTTGAACCCAATCCTTATGATACAAATAGTTTAAGCTTTTCGTCAGTAATAGGGTTACACGAAGATAGACAGGGCAAAATTTGGATAGCTACGGATGGCGGAGGACTTGATCTGTTTAATCCAAAGAATAAAACGTTCAAACATTTCAGACACAATTCCAATGATAAGAATAGCATTAGCAGCAATGTGGTTACTTGTATTTATGAAGATAAAAGTGGAACTGTTTGGATTGGAACCTATTTGGCAGGTTTAAATATGTTCGACAGGGAAAATAATAAATTTATTCACTATAAACAGAATATTGAAAATGAAACAAGTATTGTACATAATACTGTTTGGAACATAATTGAAGATGCAAATAATAATTTATGGATTGGAACCTCTGATGGCTTGGATTTATTTGATCGTAAAACCCAACTATTTAAACATTTTAAAAATGATCCTCAAAATAGTTATAGCATTTCAGCAAATAACATTACAACATTTTTTGAAGATTCAAAACAAAACCTTTGGATTGGAACCGCATTTGGGTTAAATAAGTTTGATCAGGCAAGCCAAAAGTTTATTCGTTTCACGAGTAATCCGGAAGATTCTACCAGTTTGATAAATGACTTCATAAGTTCCATATATGAAGATAGCAAAGGAAATCTTTGGATTGCCACATCGGGGGGATTATCACTAATGAATAAACATAATAATACATTCACAAATTTCACTAAAACAGATGGGTTGCCTGATAATATAATAGTAAGTATATTAGAAGATAGCCATTCAAACTTATGGTTAGGTACTAAACAAGGTCTTTCAAAATTTAATTACCAAAGCAAAACTTTTATCAACTATGATGAGAAAGATGGTTTGCCTTCAAATGAGTTTAATCTTCGGGCCTATGTAAAAAGCAGTACAGGACAATTCTATTTTGGAACCCCTAGTGGTTTAGTATCTTTTTTTCCTGATAAAATAGTTCAGAACAAGCACATACCTAAAATGGCATTTACCGAGTTTACTATTTTCAATAAACCTGTTGAAATTGGAGCTGAAAATTCCCCACTAAAAAAACACATTAATTATAGCGATAGTATTGTATTATCCTATAAACAATCTGTTTTTACTATAAAGTATGCGGCATTAAATTTTATAAATTCTGAAAAAAACCAATATGCATATAAATTGGTAGGTTTTGATAATGATTGGAATTATGTTGGTGCAGAAAGAAAAGCGACCTATACCAACCTTGACCCGGGCGAATACACATTCAAAGTTAAGGGTGCTAACAACGATGGGTATTGGAACCTAGAGGGCATTTCACTTAAAATTATTATTACACCGCCATTTTGGGAAATATGGTGGTTTCGGTTAATTATTGTAACCTTAATTTTAGGGAGCTTCTTTTTGTTTTATCGCATAAAAATAAAAAGAATTGAAGCGCAGAAAACATTTTTAGAGCAAAAGGTTAGCGAAAGAACATATGAGCTTGAGAACCATAAAAATAACCTGGAATCAACAGTTAAAACCCGAACAGCCGAATTGGTAAAAGCAAAAGAAAGGGCAGAAGAATCAGACAAGCTAAAATCGGCATTTTTGGCCAATATGAGCCACGAAATTCGCACTCCAATGAATGCCATTGTGGGCTTTTCTAATTTATTGGCTGGTGTAATAAGTGATAAAGCTCCCAGGAATTACTTAGATTCCATTCGTTCCAGTACAAAAAGTCTTCTTAAACTTATTAATGATATTTTAGACCTTTCGGAAATTGAAGCCGGCAAAATAGAATTGCAAAATGATTGGATTGAGACTTTCTCTTTTTTCGAAGATTTTCGATTGTTTTATAACAAAAAGATTTCAGAGTCAAATTTAGATTTCCAGATTCATTTGCAAAATGACTTACCTGCGAGCCTTTTTATAGATGAATCGAGGGTAAGGCAATTGCTTGATAATATAATAAACAATGCTATTAAATTTACAACTAAAGGATATGTTAAATTAAATGTGACTTGTGAGAATAAAAAAGAACGGGATGAAGGTCATGAGGTGATTGATTTATGCCTTGTTATTGAAGATTCGGGTATAGGCATGGAAAAGAAATTTCAGCAGCGATTATTTGAATCATTTTCACAGCATGAGGAGAAAAATACACGTAAATACAGTGGTACAGGATTGGGTTGTACTATAACAATGAAAATAATACAATTGATGAGTGGAACAATTGAAGTGTTTTCTGAGATAGGAAAAGGAACAAAATTCACTATTGTAATACCAAACATCTTAGTATCGCATTCGGCTATATTAAAAAAGGAAATTGAAGAGATTGATATGGCTACCATAGTTTTTGATAAAGCAAAGCTGCTTATTGTAGATGATACACCATTTAATCATGATTATATAGAGGGGATTTTAAAAGATACCAAGCTTGAAATAAGGAATGCAGAGAATGGTAAGGAAGCTTATGAAATAGCGTTGGCTATTATACCTGATTTAATAATAACCGATATAAAAATGTCCATTCTTAATGGATTTGAGTTGTTAGAGAAGGTAAAGTCAAATGATATATTAAAAGCAATTCCCATAATTGCATTATCATCACAAGCTATGAAAAAAGACCAGATTTTAATTCAACAAAGTGGTTTTTCGGGTTATTTACTTAAGCCTTTCCGAATTGAAGAACTTTATGCTGAATTAATTAAGTATCTTCCTTATATTAAAAATGAAGAAAAGAAAAAAAAGGACGAAAATATTAAGAGTGTTGTTTATAAAGGAACAATACCTTCAAAAACCGATAAAGAATTAATCGCAGTACTTGAAGGCGAATTTATGCAAATATGGGAGGGCTTTAAGGAACAGCAACCTATGGATGAAGTAGAGGCATTTGCCGACAAATTATTAGAACTAAATGAAAAATATTACGACGCAAACCTAAAAACCTACGCATTAAAATTGAAGGAAGCTGTAACCGAGTTTGATATTGTTAATTTGTTAAAATATATTAACGATTATACACAATTGATTGAAAATATTAAAAACGATTTAAAATAATTACCATGAAAAAAAATTTAAACTCAATATTAATTGTTTATGAGCAAGAAATGAAAGATGCTGTTGAGGGTTTTGATATTGATAATCAGGTTAAAACAATTTCAGCAAAAAGTGAGCAATGTTGAGGCAAACTAAATTCGTTTATTTTTTGCAATCTAAATGATTGAAAATCATTTAGATTTGTGGAATCTTATAATTTCCGAATACTTTGTTTAAACCATTTGTTAATTGTACCTTATGATATTTATATTTTTATATTTCGCAAATGAAAATGACTTTTAAGAGATTTTTATTGACCTCTATATTATTTGTTTTATTTGGTATAGTTTTGGGTTTTGCTCAAAATTTAGATTTAAAATTCAAACACTTAACCGTTGAGGATGGATTATCACAAAGCACTATAAAAACCATAATAAAGGATAGTCAGGGCTTTATGTGGTTTGGTTCAGAAAATGGACTAAATAAATACGATAGCTATGAATTTACCGCATATCAATACAACTATTTGGATAGTTTTAGCATTAGTAGTAACAGTATTCTTTGCCTTTTAGAAGATTCTAAGAAGAATTTATGGGTAGGAACTTCTTCAGGATTAAATCTGTACAATAGAGAGACGGATAACTTTAAGCGTTTTTTATTTAACAAAAATGATTCCAATAGTATTAGCAGCAATAGGATAGTTAGTTTGTATGAAGATAGGGACAGTAAGCTCTGGATTGGAACTTTTGAGGGTGGACTCAACTTGTTTCAAAGGAAGTCAAACTCTTTTGTTCGATATATGCATGATACTTTAAATACAAATAGCATTGGCAGTAACTATATAAGTTCGATAGCTGAAGATAGCAAAGGACTATTATGGATGGCCAATAACAATGGAAACCTAATGGCTTTCGATAAAAAGGAAGGTGTTTTTACGAATACGTTTTACGCTAAAGACTTTAAAGGACAATTAAGTGGAGAAATTTTTGGGAAACTTACAATTGATAGTAAAGACAATATTTGGATTGGAACTGAAAATGGATTATTTGTATATAATATTCTAAGCAATACGGTTAGATTGATATCTGCTGAATCGGAGACCAACTCGATTAGCAATAATTCAGTCACAGGCATTTTTGAAGATAATGATGGACTGTATTGGATTTTAACCGATCATGGGGGAGTGAATTTATATAACAGTAAGACTAATAAATTCAATTATCTGAAAAATAATCCTGAGGATAATACAACGATAAGCAACGATCAGGTTTACGCTTTTTATAAAGATAATGAGGGTAATTATTGGATGGGCAATTACAATGGAGGAGTAAATGTTTTGTATAAAGATCAAAATAAATTTGAAGTTTACACGTGTAATTCAAATAACACCAATAGTTTAAGCTTTCCATCTGTAATTGCACTATGTGAAAGCAAAAATGGAAATATTTGGATAGGAACCGATGGAGGTGGCTTAGATTTATTTGATCCACAAAAGAAAACCTTTCAGCATTTTGCACATAGTTCAACCCAGAAAAATAGTTTGAGCAGTAATATCATCATTTCAATTTGTGAGGATGATGAGGGAGGGATATTAGCAGGTACCTATCAGGGTGGATTAAATTATTTTGATAGAAAGAACAACAAATTTATTCGCTACAGGCATGATGCAGAAAATGAAAACAGCATTCCGCACGATAATATTTGGTCAATAGTGGAGGATTCTAAAGATAATTTCTGGCTTGGAACTAATGGCGGAGGTCTTAGCCACTTTGATAGAAGGAATAATATTTTTAAAAATTACCGACATAGTGCCTCGGATAAGAAAAGTTTATCAGATGACGATATTCAAGTTGTATTTAAAGATTCTAAAGGGCAATTATGGATAGGATCAGGATCATCAGGCTTGAATAAGTTCGATAAAACTACAGAAACCTTTATTAGCTATAAAAATGACCCTGAAGATTCAAGCAGTATTTGTAACAGCAGAATATGCACTCTTTTTGAGGATAACAAAGGCTTTTTGTGGATTGGAACGGCCGGTGGATTGTCAAAAATGAACAGTAGCGGCAATACCTTTACTAATTTCACAACAAAGGATGGTTTGCCCGATAATTTCATTAAAAGTATTACTGAAGACAATGAAGGCAATCTTTGGTTGGGTACAAATAATGGTCTTGCCAAATTCAATCCAAATACCTTAACTGTAAATAATTATGATGTTAGGGATGGGTTGCCTTCTAACGAGTTTAATAAAGATGTAGCTTTAAACAGTAAATCAGGCAAAATATACTTTGGTGGACTAAAAGGTTTGATTTCTTTCAATCCAACTAATATTCGTGAAAACAAGGTGGTGCCAAATATTGTATTTACCGATTTTTTAATTTTCAATAAACCCGTTTTAATAGGGACTGAAAATTCCCCTTTAAAGGCTCATATCTCTAAGACTTCAAGTATTAAACTATCTCACGATCTATCAGTTTTTACGATAAAGTATGCGGCATTAAATTTTTCAATCGCTAATAAAAGTCAATATGCCTATAAAATGCAGGGTTTTGACAAAGATTGGAATTATGTAGGTAATGAAAGAAAAGCAACCTATACTAATCTGGATGCAGGTGAATATGTATTTCGGGTAAAATGTACAAATAATGATGGGGTATGGGATGAAGAGGGTACTTCAATTTCAATAATTATTACTCCACCCTTTTGGGAAACATGGTGGTTTCGTTTAATTGGAATAGTCATTGTTTTATTAATAGTTTATCTCGCTTATTTATATAGAGTTCGTAGTATTCAAATACAAAAAGAAAAACTAAAAAGAGAAGTTGAGGAAAGAACAAATCAATTGTATGAAGCAAATACGCAACTTGAAGAATTATACCAAGAAGTAATTCAGCAAAGAGAAGAATTAATTGTTCAAACGGAACATCAAAATGTAACAAATAAAGCCCTTGAAGTTAATCAAAAGGAGTTAATGGCTCAGGCTGAAGTATTGGCTCAAATGAATGCAAAGCTTGAAGAAAACACAATAGAGCTTTCTGTACACAAAAATAATTTGGAACAAACGGTTAAAATTCGCACAGCTGAGTTAGTGAAATCGAAAGAAAAAGCTGAAGAATCAGACAAGTTAAAATCGGCATTTTTGGCAAATATGAGCCACGAAATTCGTACTCCAATGAACGCCATTGTGGGGTTTTCCGATTTATTATCTAACATGATAGATGATTCTTTACCCAAGAGCTATTTGGAATCGATAAGAACAAGTTCTAAAAGTTTATTGCAGTTGATTAATGATATTCTTGATCTTTCAAAAGTAGAAGCTGGAAAAATTGAAATGCAATATGATTTTGTTGATGCCATATTCTTTTTCGAAGAAATTAGAGCGATTTTTGATCAAAAAATTCAAGATTCAAATCTTGAATTTGGCATTGAAATACAAGAAAATATGCCAAATTTAATTTTAATTGACGAAGTTAGATTAAAACAAGTACTCATAAATTTAATTGGCAATTCCATTAAATTTACCCAAAAGGGATTTGTGAAAATTAACGTTGAATATGAACCTCTGGAAACTGATGATGCCGAAGAGGAGCTTGTTAATTTGAAAATTATTGTGCAAGATTCAGGTATTGGGATGAGCAAGGAATTTCAAGCACATTTATTTGAATCGTTTTCACAGCAAGATGGGCAAAGCAATAAAAAATACGGGGGCACAGGATTGGGATTGGCCATTTCAAAGAAATTGGTTGAAATAATGAATGGTAAAATTGAAGTATATTCTGAGCCAGACAAAGGAACTACATTCACAATAATATTGAATAAAATAGCGATATCAAATGATATAAAGCCACATTTAAAATATGATGAAATTGATACCCGTACCATTGTGTTTGAGAAAACAGTTATACTGGTGGTTGATGATATATTACTCAATAGAAAATATATTAAAGGCATATTAAGGGAAACTGCTATTGAAATAATTTATGCCGAAAATGGGCACGATGCTCTTGAATTAGCTTTGTCAAACATTCCTGATTTAATATTAACCGATATTAAAATGCCCATATTGGATGGATTTGGTTTATTAAAAAAGCTAAAAGAAAATGATAAATTAAGTCACATACCCGTAATAGCTATTTCAGCAGCCGCTATGCAAAAAGAACAAAATGAGATTAAAGAAGGAGGTTTTTCGGGTTATATTGTTAATCCTTATAAAACGGATGAACTTTATAGAGAATTAATAAAATATTTGCCCTATAAAACAATTGCACCAAAAGAAAAGCTGATTGATGCAGATGGTTTTCATGAACAAGTACTTTCAATAACCCTAAAAAATCAATTGCTTAGTGAGTTAAGAGGTTCATTCATGGTTCAATGGAAGAAATTTGAAATTCAACAACCTATGGATGAGGTGCAAAAATTTGGAGCCGATCTTAAAGAGTTAACTAAAGATTATCCTCATAAGGAATTAAATTCATATGCAAACAAATTGAATGAGGCGGTAGAAGGGTTCGATATTTCAAGCCTATTAAAATATTTAAAACAATTTCCACAATTGATTGATCAAATTGAAACTAAATAATAGCTGATGTTTTTAATGAGTCTGGCTGATTTAGTTATTGTCACAATTATTTTGTATTTTTAATTCATTACATATTGAGGTGCAACTAAAATTATCATGAATTTATGTTTATAAATTTAAAATATCCTACGTTGACTGCTTTGTTTTTAGTGTGCATATGTACAGCAACGTACGCTGAAAATGATGAATTGAGATTTAAGCATTATACAGTTCAAAATGGCTTGGCTATAAACACAGTACAATGCCTTGTTCAAGATTCTAAAGGCTTTATTTGGATAGGAACAATTGGTGGCTTACAAAAGTTTGATGGTAGTGTTTTTACTGATTATTTGCATAATCCAGATGATTCAACAAGTTTAAGCAATAATATTATTTGGGATATTATTGAAGATAAAAATGGGGATATTTGGATTGGTACAGAAAATGGATTAAATAAGTACAACCGCGATAAGGATAATTTTGATCATTATAAACATATTGATGGTGATTCTACAAGTTTAACCAATTCTTTGGTAAAGGATATACTTGAAACTAAGAATGGTGATCTTTGGGTTGCTACAATCAGTGGTAAATTATCGCAATTCAACAGAGAAAGTAACTCTTTCATAAACCATAAGGTTATTCTTGTGGATAACAACTTTGTTGACGGAAGAATTACGAGTTTTACCGAAGATAACGAAAAAAACATTTGGATAGGTACCGAAGGATATGGGTTGTTTTGTTTTAACATGCAAACAAAAGAAATATTAAATTATTTACCGAATGTTGAGAATTTAAATAGTTTGAACCATAGTGTTGTGAATTCAGTATTTGTTGATAGTAAAAATAATATTTGGATCGGTACGCCCTTCGGATTAAATCGATTTATAAGTAATGAAAAGGGATTTATTAGGTATGAACATAATTCGAAAATAGCTGGTAGTATTAATAATGGAATTGTTGATGATATATATGAGGACAGTAAGGGGAGCTTGTGGATTGGAATTGATGGTGGAGGCTTAAATTTATTTGATGTTGGCAAAGGTACTTTTGTTCATTATATGAACAATACCCAAGATGCTAAAAGCATTAGTTCCAATGTAGTGCGCTGCATCTACGAAGATAAATCAAATAATTTATGGGTGGGAACATTCAGTGGAGGCTTAAATTTGCATAATAATTTAACGAATCCATTTCAATCTTTTTTTCATAGCGAAAAAGATGCCAATAGCATCAGCAATAGTTCAACCATGGCTTTTTTAGAGGATAGCAAAGGTAATTTTTGGGTAGGAACAGACGGAGGAGGAATTAACCTTTACAATCGTGAAACTAACAGTTTTACAAGTTTTCAGAATATTGAGAACAATGCAAATACACTAAGTAGTAATGCTGTCCTTAGTTTATGTGAAGACCGATTAGGAAATATTTGGGTGGGTACATTTAATGGTGGATTAAATAAATTTAATACAAAAACCAAGTCATTTACCACATATTTAGTTGATTATAATGATAGTACCAGTTTGTCAAATCCCCATGTGTGGACCATTTGCGAAGATTCGCGAAATAATTTATGGTTAGGTACAATGGGTGGTGGCTTATGCCTTATGGATCGTACAGCAGGAACTTTTAAACAATTTTTATTTGACCCCAATCAAAAAGGCATATCTAGTCCTCTTATTTGGAAGATATTTGAAGATAGTAAGGGGCGACTTTGGCTTGGAACCCATGAAGGCCTTAATTTATATGATTACCAAACGGGTGAGTTTAAATGGTATAAGCATAGCAAAAGTGATACAAATAGCATCAGTGAGAATTGGGTATTAAGCATTTATGAAGATACCAAAGGCAATATTTGGGTAGGAACTTATGGGGGTGGGTTGAACTATTTTAATACGGAAAAACAAATATTTAAAGCATATAAAAAGGAAGATGGGTTGGCAAGTGATATAGTACTTGGTGTACTTGAGGATAGTTTGGGATACTTGTGGGTAAGTACCAAAGGAGGGATATCAAAATTTAATATCGAAACTAAAGAGATACAAAACTTTGATGAGAATTATGGCTTGCTTAGCCGTGAATTTAATATTGGAGCTTATTACAAAGACAACCAGGGTTTTATGTATTTTGGTACAGGTAGCGGTTTTAACAAGTTTAACCCTAGCGAAGTTAAAATTAATGATGAAGTTCCTCGTTTGGTTTTTACCGATTTGTTTATTATAAATAAAAAAATAACGAGCAATGACCCCCAAAATAGATTGAATAGAAATATTTCGGTTGCCGATAAAATTCAATTGAGCTATAAGGATTATTCCTTTAGCATAAATTATGCGGCTTTAAGTTTTTTTGCTAATGATAAGTATACATATTCATTTTTTTTAGAGGGTTTTGATAAAGCATGGAATAATGTTGGAGGCATTCGAACTGCTACATATACTAATATTGACCCAGGGGAATATGTGTTTCATGTAAAAGCAGCAAATGATGCCGGAATTTGGAATGAAGAGGGTATTTCTATAAAAATTATTATTAGTCCACCTTATTGGAAAACTTGGTGGTTTAGATTGTTAGCAGCAATTTTTGTTGTAGGTGGCTTGCTTGCTTTTTATCGCATAAAAATAAATACTATTAAAGCACAAAAAGCGGTTTTAAAGATACGAGTAGAAGAAAGAACTAATGAGTTATCAGAAGTGAATACCCAACTTGAGGAAATAAATGAGCAAATTTGCCAGCAAAAGGAAGAGTTAAGAGCACAAGCTGAAACGCTTGAACAAACAAATGAGGAGCTTGAGAACCATAAAAATAACCTTGAAACAACAGTTAAAACTCGTACGGCTGAGTTAGTGAAATCGAAAGAAAAAGCTGAAGAATCAGACAAGCTAAAATCGGCATTTTTGGCCAATATGAGCCACGAAATTCGTACTCCAATGAACGCCATTGTGGGGTTTTCCGATTTATTATCTAACATGATAGATGATTCTTTAC
>JAQICC010000431.1 GCA_027858735.1 Salinivirgaceae bacterium | reverse complement strand
GAAAATTGATTGAAAACACTATAGGAAATTAACCACGTATAATTGTGGCCGGGTTTAGTACAACACCGGCTTCAATCAAGGTAGGCGCAAGCGCTACCATTGATCGAAGCCTTAATTGTTGGTTATTGTCATTGTTTTATTTCTCCTATAGAATAATCCACCCAAGCATCTATTTGCTTTACCGAATTCGGACGTAATATAATCTTTTGATTGTTATCCAACAAAAACATAGTTGGTGTGGCAAATACATAATAATCCTTCACTGCTTGCATGTCCCATTTTTTGTAGTCGCACATACTAATAAATGGAAATATACTTGTGAAATTTCTAAAAACAGCATTGTCGGTATCCAATGAAATAAATACCACCTCTATGCCTTTTGATTTCCATTTCTCATAAAGAGGAAGAAGCTGGCGAAGTTCTTCTGCACATTTCGGACACCAGCTAGCTCCAAAAATTACGACTTTGTAGGCTGAATGAATATCAGAAAAACGATTGGGTGTTTTTATAAGCGAACCGCTTTTAAAAATATCTCCGCTAAAAACAATATCGGGGACTGTATTCCCTTTTTTCATGGCTCTATACAACTCTAATTGTTTTGCCAAATCATCATTTACCGTACAACTATTTTGTGTTAAAACTTTTATTGATAAATATTCAGATGCTTTTAATAAGCTTTGGCGTTCTAATAACTCAAAAATATATTTAGTGATTTCGTTAAACTTCTTTTCGTTTCCGGATAGGTTTGTCAACATAAAATCGATGGAAATACTCATTTCTATATAAACAGAATCGAGTGGTTGACCCATATTTTCTAATAACCAGAAATGACTTTCAATGGCATCTTTTAGCAAACCACTCTTGTAAAGTCTTTCATCTGTGTAATCCAATTTTCGGAAAGCTGCTAAAGTTTCAGTAATTTCTTCGGTACGGTATTGGGCAACTGTGGAAACCGAACTCACTAATTTTCGGGTTGGCAAATACCAACTTATATAACTATTGGTATCTAAATGATTTAGAAAGTCCAAATCTTCTTGTTTAATGTGCTGCATTTCTGTTTCAATGGTTTTTTTTGGGTTTTTTTGTATTGCAAATAGCGAATCGCCCCGATAAAAATTTTGCAAATAAACCCAGGCACTCAATGCTTGTTCTCGTTTAGGATGGTCGGTGGCGTATTGCACAAACAATTTGTTTTCTTTACCTGATAAAGTAACAACAGATTCCGGCACGCTCAACATTTCACCTTTTAGCTGAATGTTTTCATTGTCAAGCACCACAAAATAAGCTTTGTTGTCTTCGGCTGCCAAATACCCCATACCTTGGTCTTTATCGGCATAACTCAAAGTAAAAATGCCTTGTTCTGAAACCTTTGTGCTATCTATGGTATAAATGCCAAAGCCTTCAAAACCCACAAGGCGAACTTGCTGACCTGCTAAAGGAGGAAAATTGCCTGTAATAATATGTTGAGCATTAATACTCACAGACAAAATGCTAAATATTAATAAGATGAATGCGTTAGCTGTTTTCATTGTTGTTTCATTTTTTAAAATTAAAAATGGGGAAAAGGGAAAGTCTTAAATATCCAAGTATATTAATCCTTAATGCAGCGAACAGAAAAGCCGTTTGCTCGGTTGTTGCTGTTCATATTGGCATTGCTACTGTTGAAGTTCAGGTTGCGCGAGTTGGTGCCATCTACAGTACTCGACCAATAGTTGCCGTTGGAACCAACATTGTTGAGCGAACCATTGCTGTTGTTGCGGTTGCCTGCTACGGTAAATAAAACATATACATTACACATTTTAAAACAAATTGTTATTCTAAAACTATTTTCACCTGTCCTTGTCATTAAGCCAAGGGATATGTTAGGATTAAAAAATGCACACCCAATACTATTTGATTCAATCATTAGCATCAGCTCCGGCAGTATATTTGTGCCAAGAGGTTAATTGTTTCGACAATTCCTCTACCTGCACGTTTAAAAACACAAATCCCTTTACCCCCATTATTTTTAAATCTTTTGTTATACGCAATAGTAATCGTACTACTTCTAAATTTTGCCGTGCTGCATCTATGTATGCCAGCCGTGTTTCCTTTTTGCTTTTATTGGCTTTATATACATTAAGCAATAGTTCTAATGTTTCATTTTTTAATTTCTCGCCAATGGTATATTTATATTCTTTGGTAAATAATTTAGACCGCTCATATATTGCAATAAGCAAATCGTAGCCTAATTTATAAACCGGTAAGTTGAAGAAAAGTGCCATTCCCAAAAATCTTTATTGATAATTACCTTTGTTAAATCTTTTGCTGTAAAGAAAAAATCGTGAAACCGATTAATTAACCTGCCCATCATTTTTTTTCTTAACAGAAATGTATTAGTATGCGATAGTGCACCCAAATACGAATTTAAAACCGCCCTTATTTGGGTTAATTCTTCCCAACTAAATTGAGGAACTTCTTTAAGTACCTTATTTATTTGCTGTATGGCTTGATAAAAATTATTTTTTGTTCTATTGCCTATATAAGTGCGATAAGGTTTTAAAATTTGCCCTAAAAACAAAACGCCTTTATCTGCTTTTTCTAATACAATTTTATTTGGATGAATTACTAAGCCAATACGAGTCAATTCATCTTGAATAAGGGGAATAATACTTTGCAAATATTGTTTAGCCTGATGAACAAAAATCATATCGTCAACATACCTGCCATAATATTTGATGTGTCGTTTTCTTTTAATATATTGGTCTAAATCGTTCATATACACATTGCCAAACACCTGCGATGTTAAATTGCCAATGGGCAAGCCTGTGTTATGGTTGTAATGAAACAGGCTTTTGCTCGAAGGCAAATCGTCCCAATCGCTTCTATTTCCTTTTATTCTACAATTTTTGGTTACATCATTAAATATGGTTTGTTGCAGTAAGTACAATACAGTTTCCTTATCTAATCCTAAATAATTTGTTTTATCTTTTGGCAATAAACCAAGCAATTTATCATAAATGATTTGGTGTTGCATATTCATAAAATATGCCTGAATATCTAATTTTAAAATATAAGCCTCTTGCTTGTAATTGCCTGTGCACGAACGTATAAATTGCTTTATTCTGTTTATACCATACAATGTTCCTTTACCTTTGCGACAACTGTATGTGTCGTTGATTAGTTTTTTATCAATAAACGGATAAATACAGCGATAAATTAAATGATGCACTACCCTGTCGGAAAAATCGGCAGCAAAAATCTCACGCATTACCGGTTTTTGTATGATAAATGCAATAGATGGCTTTGGTGTATAATTTCTATTATAAATAGCCGTTGCCAAT
>JAQICC010000422.1 GCA_027858735.1 Salinivirgaceae bacterium | reverse complement strand
AAAAAATATTCATTGGGATTAAATTTATATGCTTTTTCAAAATGATAAATTGCTTTATGGTAATTCTTTTTTTCAAAGTAAGCAATTCCCATGCGAACTCTCAGGTAGTAAAAATCAACTTCATTCTTAATTGCAGTTTTCCCAATCGTAATCAATCTGTCCCAATCCTTTGCCAACCAAAGAATATAGGTATCTTTATCTATCGTAGTTGCATTCTCAACTTCTTGTGAATACGCACTGATTGCAAAAATGATTATGGCCAAAAATAAAATTATTTTTTTATACATGCTTTTACACTTTTATGTTTAGATTTTATGTTGAATTCTTTTAACCCGGAATTATCAATATTAATTTTAAAATTTATTTCCGACTTGATTTTACCAAATACTGTGGCTGTGGTTTTTGCTTCTAACATAATTTGAGAATCGAAAAGATGATTGTTCATACTAATATAAGTTAATGAATATTTACCTTTTTTATAGCGATAAAATGGTGCAATAAAATCCTGAAAAAATAATTTTTTAGAACTAAAAATCATGTTAAGTGGGTAGCTATCTTGTAAGGTCAAATCTTTATTAAAATCTAAACAAACCTTATACGCTGCAAGGTAGAAATAATAAAGTAACGATTTTTTGTTGCCTTCAAAATGTGTAAAATACAACATTGCATTATCAACTTTAAAAAATGCTTTTGAATTTTCACATTGAATATATTTGTTTAAATAATAGTCAATCTTGACTTCCCATTCTACATCATATTCAGTATCATCAGCTACGTTGAACTTTAATTTTTCTCCCGGAATAAAATGAAATGCTTTCTTCAATGCTGGATTCGTTTTTAGATTTGAAACAACATTGTCTTTTTCTGGAACAGCAATAGTTTTAAGTTCAGCATCATCAGATGTTTTTAGAAAATAATTACTTATCGGATAATCAATTGTTGTGGAGCCGATGTATGGTGTATTTTGCACTTGAAAATGTAAATGCGGATATGGTGAATTTCCAGAATTGCCACATTTACCAAGCATATCACCTCGTTTGATTTTATCGCCTTCTTTCACTTCAATTGTTCCAGCTTTTAGATGACTTAATTTTGTATATAAATTATCATCGTGTTTTATTACAACCGTATTTCCCCAGTTATCTTTTAGGTTTTTCTCTCCAATAATATTATCAGGAATATCATCAAGGATATTCTCAACAATTCCATCGGCGGGAGCAATTATCGTTTTATTGTAGCAATAATAATCATCGGTAAAATCTCCTGAATTCTGAAATAATTTCCCTTCCTCATTTTTTATTTCAAAATCCCAAGCGTGCTTCCAATTATCTTTATGTGTATATTTTCCATTATGACCTTGTGTAACTACCCATTCACCATAAAAAGGTAAATAAATTGGTGTCGGGCTATCTTTCCCAAATCGTTCTTGAAAATTAACAAAAAAGTATAGGTTTTTTTCTGGAGAATTCTGTTGAATGACAACTGTATTCAATTTATCAATTTTATCTAACCTAAATTTAAGAAAATATAAAAACAATAAGGTAATTATATTAAAAGGCAATGAATAAATTAGCAAATGATATGGAGCTAAAACGGTGCTTAAACTAATGGTAAGAATAGCTACTAAAGGAATCAGAAGAACACTCCATAGATATGATCTAAAATTTGGCACAATAAAATATCCACCAATTGCAATGGCAGTTAATATATAGTTAAAACCTATATAACTATAAGTTACTTCGGAAAACTGAGCTCCAATAATTGAATAGAAAAAGTATGCTGTGTAAAATCCAATCAGCGAAAGTGTAAATCCAATTCTCGAATAAATTAACACTCCAATTGCAATAATAATTCCAACTAGCACATTATAATGAAAAAAAATTGCTCCAAGTGATAAAAAATAAGCTCTAATTGAAAATGGTAAGGCAATATTATTCCACCATTCATACATTTGAACAAGTAAGTTTCCGCCAATAATATATAAATCATTTAGTGTATAAATTCCTCTTTCATTTAAACCCAAGGCACTGAATTCACGTGAAGCAAGAGTGAGTGCCCATAGTGAAAGAACAAATGGAATACTTAAATAGGGTAAAGCATATTTTCCAATAACGCCTTCAAGCGCAACAGAAATCAAAAGAGTTAAAACACCTGCAAGTAATACAATAAAAAAGAGCAATCCACCCGGCTGAAAGTAAATTCCGATACCAAGCCCAACCAATAATGAGTTAAAGCCATAATATCCTTCCTGAATTTTAAATTTATTTAGACCAACCCAATTTGCAAGAGTTATTGTAACTACTACAGAAAATAATCCTGCGATGCCTGTATAGAAATCAACAAAAGTTATGAGCATTATCATTACAGCAAATGATTTTTTATTGGAAAAAAATACCTGAGAATAGCTATTCAATATGCTATGCAAAAACCAGTTGTCTTTTTTTAATAGTTGCAAAATGGAAATCTTTTATAATTCAAATTTTTTTAAATGATCTGGTGTTTGTTCAAGCATATTTATTGTTTCAAGAGTTTCACTTTTTTTAATTATATGCAAATTCTTTTTAGTATCTATCATCACAACATTGGGTCGTAATGTTATAAATTGAAGCCATTGTGTATTATTGTATGCACCTATTCTGCGAATGACAAAATTATCACCTTTCTTAAGTAAAGGGAAACGAATGCTGCTTCTTATAATATCAATATTCATACAAAGAGGCCCATAAATAGTTGAATCCTCAGATTGTTCGGAAACAGGTTTCGCAGGACGAATATCATGTTCATACCAAAAAGATGTAAACAAAAGATTGAGACCTACATCGATTATAGTTGCACGACGACCATTTGCCATGCGTTTATTTGCTATAACTGTACCAAGTATATATCCCGCATCGTCAACAAGTGCTCTACCTGTTTCCAAAATCAACAACGGTAGGTTATCAGGTTTGATCTCCGATTTCATTAAGGCAGATGTTATTGCTTCTGCAAAATCATCAAATGATGGTGCAGTATCA
The DNA here is from genome assembly GCA_027858735.1 of Salinivirgaceae bacterium. Taxonomy (GTDB): domain Bacteria; phylum Bacteroidota; class Bacteroidia; order Bacteroidales; family SZUA-534; genus GH45. Next base: position 2,510 of record JAQICC010000422.1, on the reverse strand, counting down.
CTTCCCGGATAGTAAGCTCCTCGTAATGTGTTTTTAGATGCAAATCCACCGCCCATATCAATATATTTAATTGAGCGATGATGCTTTCGTTTTAATCCAACTATTAAATTTGCCAATTTTGATGCCGCTACCCCATAAGGATCACTACTCATCATATAAGTTCCAATATGAGTATGTAAACCAACGAGATCTAAATTTTTACTTAACATTATTCTATTCAATGCATCCCATGCTTCACCGTTTTCATAATTAAATCCAAACCTATCCCATCTCGGATATATTCCAGTATCAATATTTACACGAATAGCAACTTTTGGTTTATTTGTAAGTTTTTTGGATAATTCAATAATTTGATAAAGTTCTTCAAAATGATCAATATGAATAAGTGAATCATTGTTAATTGCTTTTGTTAGATCGGCGATTGTTTTTCCAGGTCCATTAAAAATAATATTATTGCCGGGCACACCATTCGCAATAGCTTTGTCATATTCAAATCCGGAAACCACTTCTGCCCATGAACCTTCCTGATGGAACACATTGCAAACTGCATTCAAATAGTTGGTTTTATATGACCATGCAAATTGCACTTTAGGATAACGAGAGGAAAATGCTCGGTGTGCTTCATTATATGTCTTACGAATAGTCGATTCGGAAATGATGTAAACAGGTGATCCAAATTTTTCAATAAGATCTTTTACAGGAACTCCATCAATATGCGTAATTGGTTCAACCTTGCTTTGAATTCCAAATTTGCTAGGCACTCCAGCTTTGATTTTCGTAATAATCGGTCTTTCAAAATGTAATTTTTCCATAATAAAATATTTCCTTTTTTATAAAGTCCCGTTGATTGATAGTTCTTGAAATTCATCAACATTACAAATCATATCATAAGAATAGCGAATAAACATTTTGCCAACTTCATAATTTGAGAATGGTTTCACAAACTTCCCCATTGCAAGATTCACTAATGCTTCCGGCAAATTCTGTCCGGCACCAACTGCTAAATATACCCAAGCTGGCAATCGTGGATTTATTTCTATAAGATACAATTCATTTTCCGATGTTTTAATAAGCTCTAATTCCATTCCACCACACCACTGTGTATCGGTAATTATTTTGTGAGTTAAATCGAGCATATTTTTATTGTCAAGTGTAATCCCACTCCATGCTTTCCCTTTATCTGTAATATATTGTTTACGCATCGGAACAGCACCAATTGTATTTCCTTTTCCATCGCCCAAAGCCACAACATTCACTTCGATGCCTTTAATAAATTCCTGAATAATTATTGGCAATCCCCATTTGCTACTTATTTTATTAAAATAAATAAGTGCCTGTTCTTTACTGTAAGCAATATTAGCATCGTAAAATTTGCCTTTTACTACAACAGGATATTCAAAATCGTCAGTTAAATTATCGATGTCGTTAATGTTAGTTAATGCTATACTGAAAGGGACTTTCACATTATACTTTTTACCAAACTTAGGAAGATTGGACTTATGTCTTTCTTCGAATTGCTTAAGCGTTGGCAAAAAAGTAGCAATTCCCATTTTCTTTAGAATGTCTGCCGATTTCATAAAAGTAAAAAGTTCGGAATCGAAGTTAGGTATCAAAACATCAATCTTTTCAATATCATTAATGTATCGTATTCGTTCAATCAAAGCATCAACACCATCAGAAGGATATGGAACTTTATAAGTTTTGTTTACAAGATTATGCATATATGTACCCGGCTCGAGATTTTCATAAGCCAAACCAATAATTCGTGGTTCAAACATATTGGATTCTCTTATGCCTCGAATAACAGGAATACCCGGCCCCGGGTTATCAATATTATTCAAACCGGACAAAGCAACAGTTATTTGTTTTTTATGCATCGTTGTTCTCAATTAATTGCATCTGTTTAAGCACAGCGATAAAATCGAAGAAATACTGCTCAAAAGAACTTGGTTCAACATCATACTTTGCAGTTATCATGTCGCTAATTTCTACAAAAACCTTTCCCTGTTGGATCATTCCCAAAATCTCTAATCCAATCGCATTAACCGTATAAGAGTCCCCAGTAGATGGATCAAACATAAAACCTTTTTCGCTTATAGCAATATTCGTTTTCAGTTTAATAATGTTTTTCATTTAAATTCAACTCCATTTTATTCTTCTAAATATTTAGCTTCCTGTCTAATATATTTTCCAATATTCATAATAATCATTTTTTAATTTCTTAATAATTGTAAGTTTATATGCCTCCCAACATTAAGTTTATCGAAAAAATACACGACAAAATACACAATAATATTTAATTTTACAAGCATTTTTTTCTAACTTATGAATGAAATATTACAATTTTCTATCCAAACAACGATAATTGATCCCATTCTCTAACTTTCGGTTTTGACGGTTTATAAACTGAATATAATTGATATTTTTTTCTTTTGTCGCTAATTATTTCCATTAATTTTAACCAGTAATTTTTTGAAACAATTTCATTTTGATATAATGTTTTATATTTT
>JAQICC010000408.1 GCA_027858735.1 Salinivirgaceae bacterium | reverse complement strand
TAGTTATTTAATGTGTTTGATAATCTGATTGTTATAACCAAAGATGTGTTCCAATAAAAACATATTACATGATACTTATAATCTTTATAATTGGAAGTTATATTTAGGTGAGCACTAAGCTAAATGGTGTTTGCTAAAAAAACTAATGGAATACATGCCTGAAAAATAAGCCTAAAAACGCATCTAATTATTTTAGAAACTTCTCCAGACTTTTTATATTTCCTTCCGAAGATTCAATATTTTGCTTGCAAATTTCAGCCGCATTTTTTGAATGTGGGTTTTTGCTTCGGCGTAAAAATCTGTAAGCCTTTTTATTTATAGCAAGAATTTCTTTATTTAAGCGCAAAGCTTCTTTATAATCCTTAGCATCGTACATTTGTTTCAGTTCATTTCCCATATCGAAGGAAAGACCTAATAGAGCATACCCGGGTGCTTCAACATTGTCGGGGTTAAAACGGTAGGCTCGGTCAGCCGATTCTATTTGTTGATTAATGGGGCTAAGCTTTTGATACGCTGCAATGGTATCGTTAAAGTTAAAACTTCCTGAGCAATTTGTAACCAAGGCATTTATGGCTTCATCCTTTTTTTTGTAATCAGTTATTGAAATAGGGCAAGATATTAGCTGCCACATGGGATCAGCTGGTAAATGTTTTAAAAGAAAAGCCTCTGGTTTTGGCAAAAAGAATTCCTCTGAAAATTTCATAGTGTATTTTTTGCTGCCATCAACATATCCACCTCCCCAAGTGGCATCAATCAATTGCCATTTGTTTTCAACAAAAACTACATTCCAAGCATGGTCGGCATTGGTTATTTTTTTATTGGGGGAGTAGCCATAACCTTTGCTGTAGCCAGATATTAGTACACAAGGTATATTGCTATAGTCACAAAGGGCTTTAAATAATTCAGAATACCCCTGGCAAATGGCTCTTTTGTATTTTAAGGCATCAGCGGCACTGGTCTTGGGATTCGGATTATTCGAGAAAAAAGTTTTCGTATCGTAAACTATATTATGTGTTAGCCAAACGTAATATGCACGTACTTTTTCAAGATCACTTGTAGCTCCTTCATTTAAATAGTTGGCTAAAGTTTCAACCGTTTTTTGTGCCGATTTTGAAGCATTTTTTGCATGAGCATCAATGCTATTAAAACCCTGAGCTTGAGTAAAAATGTATAAAGAAAAACAAAAGAAAAATAATAGTGATTTAAGAATTATTTTAAACATAGTAAAAGGATTTATGAAATAATTTTAATAGCATTCTTAATGCCCTAATTTATTTGAAGCCATAAAATGAATTCTGAATAATCAACAATTCACCTTTGGCTTAGTAATATCATGAAATTTAACCAGTTACAACTTTACCGGCTTCGTAATCTAACTCGCTTCCTAATGCGATATGCGGAATTAAGTATATGGCAAGCATTACAACAGCGGCCACTATTATCCAAACTGGTTTTTGTTGTTTACGGTTCATTACAACAGCAATTATCCAGAAAATTAAGGCAATTAAGGTTTTGTTGTCAGTTAGGTCTTTTCCATTTGAAAATCCGGTCCAAAGTTCACCAAAAGCATTTAATTGAACCAGAGGTCCTAAAATCATTCCTCCCAAAACAAATAATATTAAGGTGAGATTAGTGTACAATACCATTTTTTTATGTTTGGCAATAGCCAAAATGCCAGCTAAGTTGGCAAATAACATGGCTAAAAACATAAAAAGTACATGTGGTAATAATATAGCTGTCGGAACACTACCTGTAAACCGAATTATGGCACTAAATTCTTCCTTATTATTTAAGGCTCTTCCATCTTTGTTAAACTGAATATAGTATTGAATTTTTCCTGCCGGAGGTTGTTGAGGTAAACTTCCAACTAGCATGTTACCTTCACGTTTTAATTCAACCCTTGTAATTTGGTCATTGGTAAGATAGCGCCTGTATGAAATAGAACCCGTTATGGTTTGATCAGGTATTTCAAATTTTATGGGGCAATCAGCTTCTTTATTATGGCTTCTAACTAATTTTAACTTATAGTTAATGTCATTAATATTTAATGAAACTCGCTTGGGGTGTGTAGGTCCGGTTAATCGTTGATAACTTGCTGCACTTAGCGTGATAATAATTGCTAGCACCCAAAAAAGGGTCATTTTTAATGTATTATTCATATATGTTTTTTTTTGAATTAAACCCAAATTGAGCGATTCGTTATCGCAAATCTGCTCAATCGACTGAGGTCTTGTAAGGTTTTCATACTTTTCGTTTCCCCGAAATAATCGGGGCAGGCTACTCAAAATGTGAAAACCAACAATTCCTAGGTCAGCCTGTCCCGTACCG
>JAQICC010000350.1 GCA_027858735.1 Salinivirgaceae bacterium | reverse complement strand
GAAAAAACCAAAGACCTTATGGTAGCTTTTTACAAGCACTTATTGGAAGATAAAGTAAGTTATGCTGAAGCTTTACGTTTAGCTAAACTCGATTGCATTGCCAAAGGCTTTTTGCCTATTGATTGGGCTGGTTTTGTACTGATTGGCAATTAACCATGTTGTTTCAAAATTGCACTTTTTAGCATAACTATTAAAAACTCAAACATACATTTTGTTGTATATAATATCGTTTAATCTTAAATTAAAAAATCAGTTATTATAGACCTTATAAAAACATATTTACTGTATTTTGTGCCCTATGAATAAAAAACACATCACATATATTAGTACACTAATTGCCTGCGTAGTTATCGGTGTGCTTTCTTACAATTTTTTTTCGAACATAAAACCAGAAAGAGCATTGCAGCAAAGCTTAAATGATAATAATAAAGTAACTGCATTTATTCATAATCAAGTATTAAGCAATATTTCTTATGCGAAAACACCAGATAAATATACCCATTTGACTAAAGAAACAATAGCTTACTTTTTAAAACTTCAGGCTGGTATTGAAATGATTGAGCAAAACCATTTTCAGGACGCATGGAAGTCTTGGAATTACTGCCTTACAAATCCTAATTTTAAAGATTATTTGGCCGAGGCATATCTTATTATTGGAATTGCACTTGGGGAGCGCGACGGTATAACAAGTTTTGTATTACTACAAAAAGCCCTTGAAATTACCCGAGAGGCCAATAATAAAAACAGAATACTTGAGTATTGTTGCTTAAATGAAATAATACAATTATTGGTTAGCTATGCCGACGATGATGTTATTAATCAAGAATCGGATAAAATGGCCAAACAGTATAGTATAGAAGCCCATAAGATGTTAAGTGATAGTACTTTTATGTATTGGGAACGAAATGCTTCAACCAGCATCTACCGCATAGCCACCGAATCGCTACTTTGGTTGGGCGAAGACAGCCTGGCCACTCAATATATTGACCATCTATTGGCTCAGAAACAGAAATATGATCAACCTGAATTAGCGGAAAGCTATGCCCATACTTTACTTGGTGTAAAAACTTATATTAGCGGCAATTACGATGAATCGGAGACCTATTTCAAATCAGCAGTAAAAATAATAGCTAATGCCACTTCATATTTGAACTACGACCTGGAATTACCCTATGCCTATTTAGGATCTATTTACATAGAACAAAAACGTTACGCTGAGGCTATTGACTATATGAAGAAATCAGCTAAAACATTGCAAAAAGATAACTATACCCACATTGACGATCCTTTAAAACAAATTTCTCCAAATTCAATGTCAGGAAAAGAAAGTACCTATAACATTATATTGTGTTATCTCAGATTGCAATATTTTTATAACAGAGCCATAAATGACAATGTAACCTCATTAAAAATTTCTGAAATAGTAGAACAATCGAAATATACCAACCAACTAATTAAATCGTGGTTTTTGAATGCTGCCGACGAGGAAACCCTTTTGCGAGCTACAAAACTAATTAAATTAAGTAACGCGTTTGTAGTTGATCTTTTATGGCTACATAAAGACAAATTTGACGATGTAGTTGATCAAGTATTTAAATTAGAAACTGAGGCAAGCTCTTTTTACCTAAACTATTTAATTGAACTAAGGAAGCATTCTAGTGAGAAATCTAATTATGAAAAAATTAGAGAACTAACAATAGAGCTTACAAATGCTGAATTAGCCCAAAAGCAATTAAAAAATGTTTTTGTTCAAAAAAGATTATCATTGCTTAAATTAAAATCGGAACTGTGGGATGAAGAACGCGAGGTATTAAAAAAATTAGTTTATAACGAATTCATACCTAGCGATTTTCCTAAAAACGAGGCTATAATAAAATACTTTATGTCACATGCCAATCTTTATGTATCATATTATACTACCAACGGAAAAGGCTTTATTCAATTAGAAAAGGTGAATTTTACCGACAAAATAAATAAATTTAAAAGAGGAGTAAAGAGCGAATCGAATTCGCAGGAAGAACTCCGCTTTTTTTATGATTTGCTTATTAAACCGATTGAAAAGAAATTACAAGGAATTACCAGTTTAACAATTTTGTCGGATGAAAAGCTTGATGGAATAACCTTTGAACTTTTGCAGAATTCGGAAGATGAATTTTTAATTAACAACTATGCAATAAAGTACAACTATTCTGCAAAGAATATTGGCTCCGAAGCATTACCTGAAATAGAAAACATATTAGCTCTAGCCCCTGGATTCGTAGAAAATAATACTTTTCTGGTAGAAAATATTACGAGAGGTATCATCCAAACAAGTTCTTTCATTCATAAAGACAGTATGCATATGTTTTTGGCACCTATTTCATGCTCAATTGATGAAGTTAAAAATATTGAGAAACTATTTGAAACAAAAGAACTTAACAGCATAATTTATACAGCGAACAAGGCCACAAAATCGGAACTAATTAAACACCTGTCAAACCAGAATGTGATTCATATAGCTACACATGGTATAAGCAAAAATGAATACGAAAGCGGACTGTTTTTTTCAAATACTGGGGTCGACAATGGTTTTTTAAGCTTACAGGAACTCTATGAATTAGACATTAAAGCAGATTTGGTAGTTCTTTCAGCATGTAAAACAGGTGTTGGCGAAGTAATAGCTGGTGAAGGAATAATGGCTCTACCGCGAGGATTTATTTATGCAGGAGCAAAAAATGTTATAGCCTCACTTTGGAAAATTCACGACGAAAAAACCAAAGACCTTATGGTAGCTTTTTACAAGCACTTATTGGAAGATAAAGTAAGTTATGCTGAAGCTTTACGTTTAGCTAAACTCGATTGCATTGCCAAAGGCTTTTT
>JAQICC010000324.1 GCA_027858735.1 Salinivirgaceae bacterium | reverse complement strand
GGGCAATTATACCTAATATCGTCTTGATTAATTCTATTTGCATTTTTTTCTGGTTTTGATTTTAATGCCTAATATAATAAAAAAAATACCCCCTCAGCACCTCAAAATAAATTTTTGCCTATATTAGTACTCTAATATTTTTAACATGAACGATTTATTAATTGCCTTGCTTATTGGTATAATTGCAGGAATAATTGACATTATTCCTATGATTATTCAAAAGATTGAAAAATCAGCCAGTATATCTGCATTTTTTCACTATTTGGTTTTAGGTTTAATAATCCCCTTTGTTAATTGGGATATGCAGCCATGGTTAAAAGGCTTACTAATTGCCGAATTATCTGCAATACCAGTTTTAATTTTGGTATATCCCAATGACAAAAAGTCATTAATTCCTATTGTATTATTTGCAGCAATACTTGGGGCTGGTATAGGTGTTGCTGGTTCAATATTAATTTAATTTATGCCATGAGAACATATCTAATCATTATACTTAGTGCTACCCTTTTTCTTAATGCTTATACTCAGCAGGATACCCTTACTATTCAAAAGGATACAACTTTAAACCTAGAAGTTGATTTAGCAGTATCCTTACTTAAAAAGGCCGATTCTATTAAAATTGCCGATTCCATAAGTAAAGAGGTGCTTAAAAAACAACTTGATGAATTACGCACCTATGAAAAATCAAAACGTATAAAACTTCAGAAAAAACTAGCAGAATTAATTGTAAATGATTCGTTACGAAAAGTTAAACTCAAACGCGAAGTTGATTCTTTAAAACTGTCAGCAAAAGGTTATGTTATAAAACCTTACAAAGACACTCTTTTTGTTGTATACACTAAAATTGGATCGATAACAGCTGCTGAACGCTCTGAAATAATAAATGAGCGCTTAGCGGAATTGTATCAGAGTTTTTTTTTAAAAACCGATTCGTTAACCATTGTTGATAATGGAAAATCGGTTGATCTTTTTTTTAAAAGTAAAATTATTGTAAGCATTACCGAATTAGATGAACTCTGGTATAATAAAAAGAAGATTCAACTTGCCAGCGAAATAAAAAGTAAAATTGAACGTGATATACCCTTATATAAAAAAGAAAGGAGCCTTTTTTCTATCTTAAAGAAAATAGCATTATCGTTACTTATTATTATTGTTCAAATTATTCTAATAAAGCTAGTTAACATACTATTTAAAAGAAAAGTTAACTCTGTAATATGGAAAAAAAAAGGTATTTGGTTTACCGGGGTAAAAATAAAAAACTACGAAATACTCAACGAAGTCAGACAAACAGCTATGGTTGTTTTTATGGCAAATAGTGTTAAAATATTTATTAACCTCGTACAATTATACATTACCATACCCATTGTTTTTAGTGTTTTTCCCCCAACAAAACGCTTTGCCGAAACTATGTTTGGCTATGTGTTAACACCGCTTAAAAAAATGGGTGGTTCACTAATTGATTATATTCCTGAATTAATAACCATAATAGTTATTGTAACTATAACGCGATATTTGGTAAAATTTCTCTTGTTTTTATCGAAAGAAATTGAAGATGAAAAACTTAACATACCTGGTTTTTTTCCCGATTGGGCAAAGCCTACATTTAATATTCTTCGCTTTTTTGTTTATGCATTTATGTTTGTCGTAATTTTTCCGTATTTGCCGGGTTCCGACTCAAATGTTTTCAAAGGGGTATCGGTATTTATTGGTGTTCTTTTCTCATTAGGATCGTCATCAATAATTGGAAATATGGTTGCTGGTATGGTAATAACCTATATGCGACCCTTTAAAATTGGAGATAGAATAAAAATTGGTGAGGTTGTAGGTAATGTGTTTGAAAAAACACCTTTTGCCACACGAATACGCACTCCAAAAAAAGAGTTTATAACCATTCCTAACTCAAATGTTTTGTCATCAAATGTTATAAATTATAGCAATTCAAAATTGCAGGGTGGATTAATTGTTCATACAACTGTTACTATTGGTTATGATGTACCTTGGAGGCTGGTTCACCAAATTTTAACCAATGCTGCAAAAAAAACAAGCTATTTAAATTTTGATATTGCACCTTTTGTTCTGCAAACAAGTCTCGACGATTTTTATGTATCGTATCAATTAAATGCGCACACTAACGAGCCCGACAAACAACCCGCTATTTACAGTGAATTGCATCAAAATATTCAAGATGGATTTAATGAAGAAGGTATTGAAATACTTTCGCCACATTACCGTGCAGCTCGCGATGGCAATACCATGGCTATACCAAAAGATTATTTACCAGAAGATTACAAAACCTCAGGTTTTAAAATTGAAAAAGATTTATAATGGCACGTTTTTTAAAAAGCAGACTGAAAACAAAAGGGGCAGCTCCGGGTAGTTTTATATTTTTAGGAAAGCAAAAAATAGATACTCCCAGAATTAAACTTTTTAGCTATAATGCTGAAACACATTCCGAAAAAGAGTATAAAAACATTCATGATGCATTAGCGAAAATTAATCCCAACCAAATAAATTGGTTAAATATTGATGGCTTGCATGATATTAAGCCCATTCAGGAAATTGAATCCAAATTTAATATTTCAAATTTAGCCCTGGAAAATGTTTTAAATACTGACATGCGCTCAAAACTTATTGAAGATAAAAACTCAATAATCGTTGTATCTAAAGCTGCACATTTTAATAAGGAAATAAACAAAATATCGGTTGAACAAATTTCATTTATACTTTGCCCTAACCTATTAATTAGTTTGCAAGAAAAGCCTAGTGATTATTTCGAGTCTGTTCGCAATAGGATAAGGGAAAATATGGGTAAGATTAAAAAACTACCCGCCGATTATTTATTATATAGCTTGCTCGATTGTATTATTGACAATAACTTTCTAATTATTGAACAAGTTGGAGATAAAATTGAGCAAATTGACAAAAAAATAATAGCTCATGAAAAGGATGTGAATGCTGAAATTTACCTCTACAAAACTGAAATAGCCTACCTCAGAAAAACCATTCGCCCTTTAAAAGAAATGATGACTCGCTTATTGCGAGCAGATTCAAACTTAATAAAAAAAGAAAGTATTGTTTATTTTCAAGAATTAAACGATTTAATTGAGCAATCTATCGATGCAGTTGACACCTACCAGAACATGGTTAACGATCAGCTAAACCACTACAATACAAACATCAGCAATCAAGCAAATGCAATTATGAAATTTCTAACTATTTTTGCATCCATTTTTATTCCTTTAACATTTATTGCAGGCATTTACGGAACCAATTTTGATTATATACCCGAATTGCATTTTAAATACGGATATTTTGCCATGTGGGGCATAATGATTTCTGTAGCTGGTGTTATGCTTTATAATTTTAAAAGAAATAAATGGTTCTAGTAATTTAACAATGTAACTAATTGACATAAAGCAGTATAAAATAAACAATAACAAAAATGCTTAATTGGGTGTTTTGTTATTAATTATATTTAAATAAAAAGAATCTTACGTTGAAAAACCAACTATATTTTTTTTCAAAATTGTACTAATAAATGGATATCGATAATATTGAGTTAACATATTTAAGTCTTGATGATTATCAAGAATTAAAGCAAGCTATGATTGAGTCATACTCAAATATGCCAAATACCTATTGGGCCGAGAGTCACATAAAATCTTTAATCGATCGTTTCAGCGAAGGACAGGTTGTGATAAAGGTTAATGATCAGATTGCTGGGTGTGCATTATCAATTGTTGTTAATTATAACAATTTTGACGACAGCCATACCTACAAAGAAATTACGGGAAATTACACCTTTAAAAAACAAAAAAATGAAAGCTGAAACAATTAAATACATGATTCTTATTGCGGTAGTAATTTCTATTGCAATAATAAGTTCCCTAATTATAAGGAAAATTTTAAGCGTGTTTATTACAAAATATGCGAAAAAATTAAAAACCGATCCAACGAATTTTTCATTCCTTAAAAATTCAGTCGGATTTATTATTTATACCTCGGCATTAATATTTATTTTTTTAAAAATACCTTATTTAAAATCTGTTGGAACAGCATTATTTGCTGGCGCTGGTATTTTGGCTGTTGTAGTCGGATTTGCTTCCCAAAAGGCTTTCTCAAATATTATTAGTGGCATTTTTATTTTACTTTTCAAACCCTTTAAAATGTCTGATGTAATTGAATTTAAAGATGGTCAAAAAGGAACTGTAGAAGAAATTACCTTGCGTCATACTATAATTAAAGACTATGAAAATAGAAGAATCGTTATACCAAATAGCATTATAAGTGAAGAAACCATTATTAATAGTAGCATTCATGATGAAAAGATAAAAAAACATATTGTTTTTGGAATTAGTTATGATTCTGATATTGATTTGGCCATTTCAATTATACATGATGAAATTTTAAAGCACCCTTTATATATTGAGAATAGGACAGACGAGGATAAAATTACAAATTTACCAAGTGTTGTAATAAGAGTTATTAATTTGGGTGATTTTTCTGTTGATATAAAAGCCTATGTTTGGACTAATAGTAATGATGATGCCTTCGTTTTAAAATGTGATATACTTAAATCGGTTAAACAACGATTTGATCGTGAAGGTATTGAAATACCATTTCCTTATAGAACTATTGTCATGAAAAAATAATACTTTATTCTATTAAATATTTTATATTAAACTATCATTACTAACTGATAAAACTTAAATTTTGATTTGAATTATAAGCTTAATAGTCGTAACAAGCAGATAATCAGTTTGGGCTAAAGCCCAATTCAAACTTTTCAATATATTACCCCTGGCTGAAGCCAGAGGCTATTTAACATCTATAAACAAAGGGCTTTAGCCCAAAACAATAAATTTAGTCGGGCAATAATGTTAAACTATATTTTCACACAGCATGGTAACTAACCTCAGAATAACTTTAATTACCTGAAATAAATGTTAGAATCTGCGGCAAAAAAGAAGAAATTATGAAATCGGAGAAATACACAAAAATATTTGAGGACAACCAAAAATGGTTAGAGTCTAGAAATGCACGCGATGAGGATTTCTTTGAAAACCTTTACAATCAGCAAAACCCAGAATTTCTTTATATTGGCTGTTCCGACAGCCGCGTACCAGCAAATATTATTACAGGCCTTGATGTAGGAGATATTTTTGTTCACCGAAACATAGCCAATGTGGTTTCAAATAACGATATGAACTTGATGTCGATTATTCAGTATGCTGTTGAACAATTAAAAGTGAAGCATATAATTGTTTGTGGGCATTATGGTTGCGGTGGTATTCAGGCTGCTTTAGAACAAAAATCATTCGGGTTACTCGATAGTTGGTTAAAAAACATCCGCGATGTTTACAGACTTCACTATAGTGATTTGAAATTACTAACTAACGAGCAAGATCTTCAGGACCGGTTAGTAGAATTAAATGTAATTGAGCAGGTGGAAAATGTGATAAAAACGGCTTATGTTCAAAAAAGCTATGTTAAAAACAAATTCCCAACTGTGCACGGCTGGGTTTACGACATGAAAACAGGTAAACTAAAAGATTTGGATATTGATTTTGACAAGAAACTTAAGAAAGTTCAATTGGTTTATAAACTGGAGTAAGCCAGTCCACAGTTCTCAGTCACCAGTCATCAGAAGACTACTGCTAACTGAAGACTGAAGACTGAAGACTGAAGACTGAAGACTGAACTATCCCCTATCAAATAATGCTCTAATTATTAACCAAGCCATTTTAGGATTCTCTTTTAATCGACGTGTTGAGTATCCAAACCACAGTTTTCCGTAAGGTACATAAACTCGCATTTTATGACCTCTGTCAACAATACTTTGTCGTAATTCGGGTGTAACCCCATATAGCATCTGGAATTCGTACATATTTTCGGCAACATGATACTTTTTAATTAATTCATAAGCCCCATATACCAAAGGTTTATCGTGGGTTGCAATTGCTGCATAAATGCCATTTTTAAACATATACTCTAAATCTTCAAGATAATGTTGATTTATTTCATCGTATTGTTTATATGCAATAGCTGCAGGCTCAATATATATTCCCTTACAAAGTCTATAATTTAATGGAACTACAGTTGAATGAATATCCATCAAATCATTTAAATCGTTTAACGTTCGTTTCATGTAGGCTTGAACTACCAAACCACAATTTTTGGGAAAATCAGCTTTAAGTTTTCTGAACAGCTCAATTGTATCAACAGTACAAGGTGAATCTTCCATATCAACACGAATAAAATTGTTGTATGAAGCGGCCTTTTCAACAATAGCCCTAATATGCCGGTAACACATTTCTTTATCGAGCAATAAACCAAACATCGTAGGTTTTACCGAATAGTTTCCCCTAATTCCTTCTTGCTCTGCCCTATCAATCAAACCTAAATATTCATTTCTATTTTCTTCAGCCTCCTCTAAGGTTTTTATAAATTCTCCAAGAATATCGAGTGTAATGAGCATTCCTTGTTTATTGAGTGCTTTTGAAGCTTCAAGTGCTTCATCAATATTTTGGCCTGCAATGTAGCGTTTAGAAAATATCCAGATAAGTTTTTGCGGCATATATGGCAGCATAGCTGCTATTAATTTATTGAACATAATTATTAAATTTTAGATTGTAACAATTGCTGTTTTCATTTATTTACTTATTACCCTTTTAAGGTAAATCTATGTATAAAGTTAATATTCTCAACCGTATTAAAATTAGATTATACAACACTTTTTAACCTGACTAAAGTCAATGTTATCAAACAGTTTGAAGAAATTGGAGAATTTAAAACCTTTAGGTTTTACACACTTTCTTAGCATCTTTGAGATGCTTATAAAGTAACTGTCAGGTTTGCATGCTTACCTATTTTATGCATCTTTGCATGAAACCAAAAAAATATGAAGAAAATAGCACTCTACTGGCAAATATTAATTGCTTTCGTACTAGCCATTGTTTACGGAATACTTTTTAAAGATCAGATAATATACGTTTCCTGGATGGGCGATCTTTTTCTGAAAGGGTTGAAAATGATTATTATTCCACTCATTTTAAGCTCCATAATTTCAGGAGTTGCTAATATTGGCGATGCAGAAAACTTAGGTCGTTTAGGTGCAAAAACTTTTGGATACTACATCTTTACTAGTACAATTGCTTTATTAACAGGTTTGTTTTTTGTTAACATATTTAAACCAGGTGTTGGTGCAGATTTAGGTTTTGCTGAAGAAATTGAAGGTTTAGCAGTAGCTAAAGAATCGTTTGGAGATACTTTAATGAATATTGTACCTGAAAATGTTTTTCAGGCCATGGTAGATAATCAAATGCTATCAATTATTTTCTTTGCCATTTTAATTGGTTTTTTTATTACAAAAACACCCGACAAAAGCAAAAAAGTATTGACCGACTTTTTTAATGCCAGCTTTGATGTAATAATGAAGGTTACTATGTTTGTTATAAAATTTACTCCTCTTGGCATATTTGGTATTGTAGCTAAACAAGTAGCAGAAAATGATAATTTGTTTGAACTGTTTGAACGATTAGGATTATATATGTTGGTAGTGCTTATAGCTTTATCGGTTCATGCATTTGTAATTTTGCCTTTGTTACTTAAAACTCTGGGTAAGGCAAATCCAATAAAGCATTTTAAGGCAATGCGCACCCCGTTGATAACAGCATTCTCAACTTCATCGAGTAATGCCACCTTACCCTTAACAATGGAGGCTATTGAGCATAAATCAGGTGTATCGAACAAAGTAACCAGTTTTACTTTGCCTTTAGGTGCTACAGTTAACATGGATGGAACAGCACTTTACGAATTGGTTGCTGCTATGTTTATTGCTCAAGCGTATGGTATCGATTTAACTTTTACTGAACAATTAATTGGTGTAATAACAGGATTATTGGCCTCAATTGGTGCTGCCGGTATTCCCATGGCTGGACTAGTTATGATTTCGGTAGTTCTTTCTGCTATGGGAATTCCTTTGGAAGGCATTGGCTTAATTTTAGCTGTTGATAGAATTCTAGATATGTTTAGAACATCAATTAATGTTTGGAGCGACAGTTGTGGAGCTTTAATTATTGCTAAGAGTGAAGGGGAATCTTTGAAGGTTTAAGTAGTGAACAAAAATATTTTATTTTTGCTTGCTATATTTTAAAGGTATGGAAGATAAATACTATATTTGAGGCGACAATTAAACCATATTCAACCCAATAATAACAAATTTATGAAAATATTAGTTTCAATAATTCTAGTATCTATTATATCTATTTCTACTTTATTTGCTCAATTTGAAAAAGCAGAAGAACAAACACAGGTGACAAATGCCTTTTTAGGAATAAGTTCAGGCATAAATAATATGAGTGGCTTACTTGGAGTTACTGGTGAGGTTCGCTTAGTAAACAACTTTTCCATATTTGGTGCTGCCGGAATAGGCGGATGGGTCACAAAAGCTTCAGCAGGAGTAAAATATTATAGAAGCTTCCCCTATCAAACGCATTTTGCCCTAAGTTTTTCAAGTGCCAGCGGAATTGATGAATTTGAAATGGAACTTGAAACAGAAGATGGCGATAGTGAAGATGTAACTATGAATTTAAAATCAGCCAAAAATCTAAATCTAATAATTGGTTATAATTGGAAAGTATTTTCAAGAGCTCGATTTCATTTTGATTTTGGTTATTCAGTACCTCTCCAAAGCAAAGCTTATGAAATCACATCTAATCATGAATTATCAAAAGATTCGGAAACTATCATGAATATGATGACACCTGGTGGACTAATTGTTGGTTTAGGCATATCTTTTAGCCTATAATGAAGCACTTTATATTTATTATTCCATTTTTAGCTTGCTTGTCCTTTGGCTATAGCCAAAACTCACCTACGGTGGAGTGGAGACAAATAAGCACACCTCATTTTAAAGTAGTTTATCCTTGTGAACTTGATGTTCAGGCAAATTATGCTTCACATTTATTGGAAAAATCATATATACTCACAAGTAAAATATATAATCATAATCCAAAACCAATCAAACTATTTTTGTTTAATCAATCGGCTACTTCAAATGGCTATGTAGCATTGGGACCACGCCGTATGGCATGGTACACCACTCCTAGCCAGAAAACTACAATGATTGGTAATACCGATTGGTTTCAAGCTTTAGCTATACATGAATATAGGCATGTTGTTCAGTTTTCGAAACTTGACACCAACCTTACCTCTTTTGCAAGTATGCTTTTGGGCGATATTGGTCGGACAATATGTTATACTATATCAATGCCAAGATGGTATTTTGAAGGTGATGCTGTTTATGCAGAAACTCAATTATCAAACAATGGCCGTGGAAGAATGCCTTCGTTTTATCGTGATATTAATAGTCTAGAAACTACAGATATAAGATACTCCTATCAAAAAGCGTATTTAGGTTCATACAAGAATTATTTTCCTAACTGGTATCACTTGGGTTATTTAATGAGTAAGCATGTTATTTCAAATTATGGAGAAGAAGCTTGGCGAAAATCTGTTGAACACGCTACAAAAATTTCAATTTATCCATTTGCTTTTTCTCGGGGATTAAAAAAGAATACTGGTTATAATATAAAGAATACCTATAGTAATACGCTAAATGAATTTAAATCGCAACAAGAACAAATTAAGAAAAACTCGATTAATTCAATTTTAAATATTAAGAATAGCGAAGAAAAGAACGTATTCACTAATTACACCTATCCTGAAAGTATTGGAACCGATTCAATTATAGCCTTTAAAAAAGGGTTTAATAATAGCGGCGAATTGGTATTGCTAATAAATAAATCAGAAAATGAACTAATTAAAATAAACCCTACCGACAGGATCCACTCAAATGGATCAAATGCAGTTTGGAGTACTACTATACCTGATATTAGATGGCCTGAGCAAAGCTATTCAGATATTGTATTATTTAATATTAAAACCAAACTCAGAAAAAGAATTACCCACAAACAAAAATTATATGCCCCTGCCCTTTCGCCTGAAGGTTCTAAAATTGCTGCAATTGAGTACAATTCAAAAATGGAGTGTTCTTTAGTTATTATAGATGCCTCTTCTGGAAATGAGCTGCTTAAATTTAAGGTGCCATTAGGGGTAACTTTACGCACCCCATCATGGAATATAAATGGAAGTAAAATCGTTGTAACTAGTTCGTTTGCTCAAAATAATAGTTTGGTTGTATACAATAGTAAATCTGGCAATTATAAAACAATCAAGACATTTGGAAGCGAAAATGTTTCAAATCCGATATTTTACCAAAACTACTTGCTTTACAATTCTCCATATAATGCCACCGACGCCCTCTATGCATTAGATACAAGCAATAATGATATGTATATAGTTGCTACCTCAGAATTTGGTTTATATAATCCTTCAATTGACTACGATAGCAATCAACTTTTAATGCAAAACTATCAGCCTAATGGATTTAATGTTGCTTCAATGTCCATAAATACCGAAAGCTGGAAGAAAATTGAAAGCAGTTATATTGAAAATAGAATATCAGCAAACTTATTATGGGACGACGATAAATCTGAAAATATATTTGCTAATTTTAATATTGATACTCTGGCAGAATTACTTCCTTCGAAAAAATATTCCCCCATTTTAAATGCTATCAAAGTTCATAGCTGGGCTCCTTATCCTACAAATAGAGGTATCGGATTTAACGTTTTTGCCGATGATGAACTTTATACCACTCATGCTCGGGCAGGAATAGAGTATTACCCAAATGATCAGGCTAATAGGGTTTTTACTGAATTATCCTATACTGGGATTTACCCAGAATTAACACTAAATTACAGCAATGGACGAAAGTATGTAACTGACACTACTTCTGATAATAGTTTGCAAAAAATTGATGAAAATGTATTCGGTTTCCAGATTGGTTTACCTTTGAATCTTTCAATGTTTAATTATGATGCTAGCCTGTCGCTTAATGCAGGCTTCGACCAAATATATCAAAGAGAATTCTACGATAGTATAAATTTTACGACTACTGATTTATCGCTAATAAATGCCGGATTTGAATATATCAATTTAAGACAATCAGCATACCGTGATGTTATGCCAAAATTTGGGCTTGAATTATCTTCTGTGTTTTATAATTCGATTAAAGCTAATAGCGATTTTAAAAACAGATCAACTTCTAAAGTTTCTATTTATTTACCCGCTCCATTTAATCATGGATTAAAACTTATAGGAGGTGTTGAAACAAATAATGCTCAAGCAAATTCAACCTTTATTTATCAATTAGATTCTGATTTGGATATGGTATATGGGTATAGCAAACCCAATTTTACTCCGGAATTGTATATGCATGGTGCAATTTTATATGGCTTGCCTTTATTTTACCCCGACATGGCTTTGGGTCCAATTCTTTATTGCAAGAGAATTCGTGCAAATCTGTTTTATAGCTACGGAACACTTAGTTTTAATAACTATAACCTAAACCTAAGCTCATATGGTGCGGAATTTCATGGTGAGTTTAACTTTTTTAATTTGGCATTTCCTATTGAATTTGGGGCAAGAATATCGTACCTAGAAAAAGACAATAAAATAGCCTTTGAATTTATGTTAATGGGTGTGCCATTTTAAAATAAAAGCCACCCATGGCTAAAAGGTGGCTTTAATCCCACATTGTGGGTTTAATTCTCCGCAGTATACTGCCTATAAGAAATGGTTCTACAATTTGACGCCTCGTGGGCTTGCCCTGAGGTTGTTCACTTAATAATCAAAAAATTACATACTAGATTTTCTGAAGTAGTTGACTTATATAATTAACCTCATCGGTTAAAGCATACACAGAAATGGTTGCTCCCGAAATTCCATCAATATTTTTGCCCACTTCAAGCGGTTTTTTACTTTCAAAACCAATAAACTGTTTTAACCATCCCCGACTACAAACCTCATGTCCATGAGTTGCTTGATAGCTATATACTTTTACTTTTTCAATCGATTTTTGTGGATTAAATAAAATAAAGGCATCAAAATATTCATAAGCACCATCAAAAGGTTTTGATTTATCTATTGAACAACCTCCTGCTCTACAACTTCTAATTCTACCAACATAAACATAGCCCAATATGCTATCGTTTTTCTCAACTTTAAAAAACTTTCCTTCATTAATCGTCATCTCCGAAAGCTGCATTAATTCAAACATATTAGAACAATCAACTTCCCAGGTTTTTAAGAGCTCTTTGTTAAGTTGTTTGTGATAGTAATTTAATTCGTTGGCAATTGCTCCGATAGAAATCAAAATTAACACTATTGAAATTATGTACTTTTTCATTTTAAAATGGCTATTAAATTCTCCCATCAAGTAATTTTACCCTATTTAAATTCTTTATAATCTGTGTTATCTGTGTTCTGTTTTTTTTAGAATGAATATCCTCGCCGCTAGCGGACGGGGTATCAATCAAGGAATTAATTTTCATTTCGCCACAAGTGGTGGGGAATAAAACCCAAGAGATCCTTCGACTCCGCTCAGGATCAGTTCGACTAATTAATCCTGAATTCTCGGGATCAAAGTCTCACTGATTTAAAATCTGTGAATCTGTGGCAACATATTAAAACATGACAGCCACACCTGCATTAAATATTTTGTTGGCTTCATCGTCGGCCGCTGATTTTACAAATTGGATATCGGCTTTTAACGCTGCTTTTGGTGTAATTTTCCATCCCAAACCAGCAGTAATAACATTAACATTATATGCATCGTTAGCAGTTAAACCATTGTCAACTTTAGCATGTGTATTGTATTGTTCGTAGCGTACAAATGGAACTAAAGCACTTTTAATATTTGTTGTACGGAATACGTTGTACCCTAATTCAGCATAATAACCCATCATAGCATTTCCTAAATCAGAACCTGTTAAACCATTATATTGATCGGTATTGCTCAAACTGTTATAATACAGCTGACCTTTAACTTGCAAACCTTTAAATTGGTAGCGTGCATCTAAACCAATCATGGCAACACCAACTACAGAAGAATCAGCTGAAGCTCTTGCTGCATTATCATTTTTATTAAGACCATTATAAAGTGTTGTTTGTGTTTTACCAAAGTAGGTTGAGAAACCAACATTTAAGCCTCTTATGCCGTAATATTCTACTTTAGTTGTAAAATTTGGTGAACTAATATACGACTCTGCACCTTTTTGGCGCCCTTTCCGCAAACCATTTTTCCCACTTAGTTTTGCTGCACCATCGTACCCATTAAAACCGTTTACCAAATAGGCTTGATATTTCAATTGAGCCGGAGCAATATTTCCAGTTAAACCGAATCCAACTTCACGCCATGTTGTTGGGGCAATAACATTATCAATCATGGCACGTTCAACACCATTAAACGTAGGTGGTTCATGGTATTCATTCATAATTCCCATAGGTACAAGTAGCAAGCCTGCTCTGAAATCCATGTAATCATTTATTTTGTAATTCAGGAATGCTTGCTCCACATAAACCTCGCTAACATGCTCAAATTCAACTTCGGTAATAAATTGTGTGCGTTCGTTAAATTTGTAGCCAAATAGTAATACTAAACGGTGAACATCGAGTTTCCCATTTTGATATACATCGGAGCTTAGTGGTTGGTTATAATCTATTTGTGCGTAGCCACCTATTGTGAGTTTTCCATCTTTTTGCATTAATTCTTTAGTCATTTTAGCATACTGACTTGTTGAATCGGCAGATTGTGCCAGTGATAGCATTGAACCTAATGCAACTGCAATTGAAAGTAGTGTTTTTTTCATTTTTGGATTTATTAATCTTAATTAGTTTACCTATTTAATATAAATCTTTATTTAGACTCATTATTGATAACACAAAAGTAGCTGGTGAGAATGGAAGCTGAAATCCCTACATGTTGTGATATTTGATTTATTCGTGCCATTTTTGCGTGTTGATAACAAATTATACAGGATAAATTGTAGAACTCTGCATAGGGAATGATTTAGATTTCATAAAAACTATTCAGATTTTAATAATGCTACTTTACAACTTTAAAATAAAGGCTTGATTTCTTTTTGGCTCATCTCTTTGCCTATCGGCATTTCCATGAAAAGGGAAATATCTTTGATTTAACAGTTGTGAAAATTAAAGTATTTTGTTTTAATGATTGTAGTTGAAATGTAGAAATAGTTACCTATTTAAATTCTTAGATATTTTGTTTCAATGACTTAGCATTTCTATGTTCTGCTTAAATTGCTATATTTACACTCGAATTTATATGCTAAACAAAATTTTAGTCACAACCTTAACCAAAAATATATGAAACGATTTATTACCGTTGCTGTATGCATAATTGGCCTCGCTATATGCAGTACAAATGTTAAAGCACAATATACATTAGATAGTATTGATGTTGAAATAGTAAACGGAACTATTGTAAAATGTACCTATGATTATTCCGATACCGATATTGTAATTCCGGATTCTTTACACAGTCAAAAAATCATTGGAATTGGAAGCGAGGTTTTTAGTAATCATGGTGGAAACCAAATAATTAGTGTGGAATTGCCTGAGGGTCTTGAAACTATAGAGCAAAAAGCATTTCAAAACCAAGCCTTAACAAGCTTAAATCTTCCAACAACAGTAACATTTATTGGTAATCAAGCATTTATTAATAATCAGATAGATAACCTCACCATTCCTGCAAATGTTCAGGCAATTGACGATAATGCTTTTAGTGATAATGGAATGACTACCCTTATTCTGGAAGAGGGAATTGTAAGCATTGGGCAATACTCTTTTAACAATAACAACCTTACAAATTTAATAATACCCAATAGTGTGACTAATTTGGAAGATGGTGCTTTTCAAAGTAACCAAATTTCTGCTTTAACTATGGGTACAGGAGTAAAACAAATTAAGAACCGTACTTTTGGGGATAATCGTATTACCACGCTAGTAATACCTGATGGAGTTACAAATATTGAGAATGAAGCTTTTGCTGACAATCTGATAACATCATTAACCCTACCTGAAAGTGTAACAACAATAAATGCCCCTTTTAGCGGTAATGCTATTGCGGAAGTAAACGGTGAACCATCGAATGGTATAATTTTCGGCAGATATGGTGATGGTTCTATAAACAATACACAAATAGCATCATACGGTGGAGTGGCAAATGTTATTGATTTCATACCAGAAACTGTTACAACTATTAGAAACGGATCTTTTCAAAATAATGGGTTAACATCGGTTATTACCCCAGGTAGTTTGAGAGATATAGATCATAGAGCATTTGCCGAAAATAATATTGTAAGCTTAATACTGAACGAAGGCTTACAACATATAAATGGAATGGCATTTTTTAATAACTATTTAACCAGTTTAGATATTCCAAGTACAGTTACTAATTTAGGGGGAGGTTTCGTTAATATGAATACCATTTCAACTATTAATGGAGAAGCTACAAATGGTATTATCTATGCTTTGACCGATGACGGTTCAGGTACTGTTGATAGTACAAAAGTAATATCATATGCAGGTTCTCAGAAAGTAATTACTGCAGATCTTTTCCCAGAGAATTTAACAACCATTGGGGATAATGCATTTCAAAATTCAGAATTAACTAGTGTTACTTTGCCAAGTAGTGTCACTCATATTGATAATAGTGCTTTTTCAAATAATTTACTTACAAGTGTTACTTTACCTGTTGGTGTAACAACTATTCGAAGCAGTGCTTTTGATAACAATAAGCTTGAAAATATTACCATTCCAAGTAGTGTTGTTACGCTTGGATCATGGGCGTTTAGCAATAATCTTTTAACAAGTGTAACATTGCCAGGCACACTTACAATAATTGAAAATGGGGTTTTTAACAACAATAAACTAAGCGGAATTAACATTCCATCTGCAGCAACATACATTGGTAATAATGCATTTTCAAGCAATGAAATTGCTTCACTTTCTATTCCTAGTAGTATTACTGAAATTAGTAGTAGTGCCTTTTCTTCAAATCTTTTAGTAAGTATTAATATTCCAGGAACTGTTGAAAAAATTGACGATGGTGCTTTTAGTGAAAATAGTCTTACATCGTTAACGCTAAATGATGGTTTAAAAGTAATGGGAAAAAATGTATTCAGAAACAACCAACTTGCACAAAACGATCTTTCATTGCCGGCATCATTAAGTAGTATCGGGAAAGATGCATTTACCAATAATAGTGGTCTGGATTCAATTTATCTTCATAATCCAACTGCGCCAGGTTTTACAAAATGGGTAAATGGTTATGGAAATGATGAAATTATTGACACCTGGGTTACCGATTTAGGTACATCGTACATTGCCGATGTAGAATTAACATTAGCCAATGGCGATATTGAAATTATTGATGGTATAATTCAAAGTGTCAATTACGACATCAGGGCAAACATAATTACTATTCCAAGAATTTTGAAAAATCAAGTGGTATTAGGTTTTAGAGACGATTATGATAATACTGGACAATGGGTAGGTGGATTATTTCAAAACAGAGATTTAAAAAGCGTAGAATTACCAACATCTCTTATACAAATTGGAAATAATGCTTTCAATACGAATAAGCTTGACAGTATTTCTATACCAGATAGCACTCGATATATTGGGAATTCAGCTTTCGAAAACAACGAAGGAATAACATCTCTTTCACTTCCCGATCCGGCAGACCCAAATTTTATTGAATGGACGGATAATAATAGCTCAGTATATGCGGGTGGAACAACCATATATAACTTAAATAATGCATTTACAGCACAGTACCTGTACACTTTAACAAATGATGATGTAGTTGTTGAAAATGGGGCTATTGTAAGTTGCAGTTATGATTTTAAAGATAAAAACATTGTAATCCCCAATATATTAGATAATCAGGCTGTAATATCAATTGCAGAGGCATGGAAAGAAAATGAAAATGGCCCGTATTCCGAAGGGATGTTTCAAAGTAAAGGTATTGTTACCGTGCAACTTCCAACCACACTTGACACAATAGGATATAATGCTTTCAGTTGGAATCAAATAAAAAGTATAGTATTACCTGAAGGAGTTCGATATATATATAATGGGGCTTTTCAGGGGAATAGGCTTCCGGGAGTTAGTATTCCTGATAATGTTACATACATTGGTGGAGCGGCATTTCAAGAAAATTTATTTGCTGAAATAACATTGCCCACACCCCAAAGTATTGATTTTGTATATTGGTACGATGGTAAGTTAAATACATTTACAGCAGGTGAAAAAGTATCAAATTTAGGTGAAAGCTATAGCGCACTTTTAAAATACACCCTAACCGACGAAGATGTTGTTATGGAGAATGGAGCAATAACAAGCTGCAGTTATGATTTTAGCTCAAAATATATAATAATACCGGAAACATTAGACGAACAGCAAGTTACAACCATTAGAAGGATTAGGAAAGAATACGAAGGAGGTTGGTATGAAACTGGCATGTTTAACGAAAAGGATATAGTTGTTGTTGAATTACCTTCCACTTTGGATTCAATATCTCAAGATGCTTTTGGCAACAACCGATTAACCTATTTAGAAATTCCTGAAGGTGTTAAGTATATTGGACATTCGGCTTTTTACGGAAATCGCTTAGACAGTATAAGTCTGCCCGATAGTATTCCTACGAATTATTCAGTATTTAATAATAACAAGATTAAAAAGTTGAATGGTAAGGCATTCGATGGCATTTTTTATAAAATTAATGACGATGGCAGTACCGATAGTACAACCATTGCCTATTATGGCAATAATGTACCCGTAATTGACTTTATTGATGAAGCAGTTTTACAAATAGAAGAGAGTGCATTTAGTTGGTGTAACATTTCGCAGATTTTTTTACCTACTAATATTATTACTATTGGTGATTATGCATTCCATGGATCCCAAATTACTAGCGTTAGTTTTCCAAATAGTGTTACCTATATTGGTCAGGGAGCTTTTGCGGAAGGTCCCATTTCAGAATTCACCTTACCTACACCGCAGAGCGATGATTTTGTATATTGGTACGATGATAACTCAAATAATTATCCTGCAGGAACGAAGGTAACAGATTTGAATACAAGCTATTCTGCCCTCATGAAATATACTTTAACCGACGATGATGTGGTAATGGAAAACGGAGCCATAACAAGCTGTAGTTACGATTTTAAATCAAAATATATAATAATACCAGAAACATTAGACGGACAGGAAGTTGTAACAATAAGGCGCAGCTGGGAAGAAAATGAAGATGGTTGGTATGAAACAGGCATGTTTAGTAATCAGCAACTAGTTGCAGTTGAATTACCTGCCACCTTAGATACAATTTCTCAAGATGCTTTTGGTAACAACCAATTAACATATATTGAAATTCCTGAAGGTGTTAATTACATTGGCCAATCGGCTTTTTATGGAAATCGCTTAGACAGCATAACCATACCCGATGGTATTCCAACTAATAATTCGGTTTTTACTAAAAATAGAATAAAAAAGTTGAATGGGAACCCATTCGATGGCATCTTTTATAAAATCAACGACGATGGCAGCACCGATAGCACCACCATTGCTTATTATGGTAATGATGAACATGTTATTAATTTTATTGACGCAGCTGTATTGCACATAGAACCGAGTGCATTTATCTGGTGTAATGTTTCCCAGGTTTTTTTACCTACTAATATTATTACTATTGGTGATTATGCATTCCATGGATCCCAAATTACTAGCGTTAGTTTTCCAAATAGTGTTACCTATATTGGTCAGGGAGCTTTTGCAGAAGGGCCCATGTCAGAATTTACATTACCTATACCGCAGAGCGATGATTTTGTATATTGGTACGATGATAACTCAAATAATTTTCCTGCAGGAACGAAGGTAACAGATTTGAATACAAACTATTCCGCCCTCATGAAATATACTTTAACCGACAACGATGTGGTAATGGAGAATGGAGCAATTACAAGTTGTAGTTACGATTTTAAATCAAAATACATAGTAATACCAGAAACATTAGATGGACAAGATGTAACAAAAATAGCAGAAGTTTGGTATGAAGATGAACATGGTTCTTCATGGACAGGTATGTTTGCAAACAAAAATCTTATAGCTGTTAACTTACCTTCAACACTTGACACTATTAGTCCTAATGCTTTTTATGGTAATAAACTATCTTATATTAAAATACCTGATGGAGTTAAACATATTGATAACAATGCATTTGCTGACAATAGACTTGATAGTGTTGATATGCCCAATGCTATTCCAACAAATCAATCGGTATTTAATCGAAATAAAATTAAAAAACTAAATGGGAATGCTTTCGATGGTATTTTTTATAAAATTAACAACGATGGCACCATAGACAGTACAACCATAGCTTACTTTGGTAGCAATGATCTTGTCGTTGATTTTATTGATGAATCCGTGTTACATATTGCTTCTGGGGCATTTAGCGGAAGTTATGTTGAACAAGTATCAATGACTACTCAAATTATTAACATTGGAGATTATGCTTTTAATGGTACGCAACTCACCAATGTTACCATTCCTAATAGTGTAACTTATATTGGTGATGGCGCATTTGCAGAATGTCCTATAAGCGAATTTAAATTACCTAGTCCTGAATCTGATGATTTCTTGTATTGGTATGATAACAGCGACCCAATTAATCATTTTGTACCTGGTACTATAGTAACTAATTTATGGCAACGCTATACAGCTTTAATAAAATACACGCTTACTGATGATGATGTAGTTGTTGAAAATGGTGCCATTATTGATCATAGTTACGATTACAGATCAGCATTTATTGAAATTCCCGATACTTTAGATGGACAAGAAGTAGTTTCAATCCGCGAAATTATGCGTGAATACGAAGAAGATGGAGAAACTTATGAATATATGGCTGGTATGTTTCAACCCATTGATCATAAATATTTAATTGGTGTTGTATTACCTGCTAGTCTTGATAGCTTGTATGCCAATACATTTTCTTTTAATCACATTGATACCGTATTTTTTGCTGAAGGGATAGAGTATATTGGAAATGCTGCTTTTCAAGGAAATAGACTTAAAAGTATTATTTTGCCTAATAGTCTAAACCACATTGGAGGCTGGGCTTTTGAAGAAAACCGGCTTAATAATATTACATTACCAAACCCAGAAAGCAACAATTTTTTCTATTGGCTAGATCGTGATATGACTAAATACCAAGGTGGTACAGATGTTTCTGATTTTCAGCGTGAATATATTGCTTTAGCTAAATATACGCTTAAAGATAATGACGTAGTAATGGAGAATAATGCAATGGTAAGTACCTCTCTTGATATTCAGTTTAAGTATTTAGTAATTCCTGACACCTTAGATGGACAGGCAGTTAAATCAATTCACTCATATATAATTGATGAGGGAGATGGACCATATACAATGGGCTTATTCCAGGGATGGGATGATTATGTTTTGTTGGGTCTTGAGCTACCTCAGACCTTAGATTCAATTGATGTCAATGCCTTCCATTGGAACAGATTGGATAGTTTGAGACTTCCAAATGGATTGAAATATGTCGGTAACAGTGCATTCCAGAATTGCGCTTTAAGCGAAATTCAAATTCCTAATAGCGTTCAATACATTGGATATGGAGCCTTTGCAGATAATAACTTTAGTGAAATTACATTACCAAACCCTGAAAATGATAATTTTGTGTTTTGGTACGATCAAGATGGGAATCTCTACAGTGGTGGAGAAACAACCTCTGCTTTATGGAATAACTTCACAGCAATGGCTAAATACACTTTAACTGATGATGATGTGGTTATGGAAAATGGTGTACTTGTGGAGAATAATTATGACTACAGATCAAGGTATATAATTATTCCTGAAATTTTGGACGGACAAGAAGTTGTGAAAATTGCTGATGAAAGTAATGATCCGACCTATCAAGGTATGTTCCAAGGTCGTGGAGGTCTTGAATTAATTGGCCTGGAATTGCCTGCTACTCTTGATACAATAGGAGATCATGCATTTGCATGGAATATGTTGGAAGAAATAATTCTACCTGAAGAATTAACATACATTAGCAATTCTGCCTTCCATGCTAACAATATATCGGGAATTGAATTACCTACTACCCTTACCTATTTAGGTGAAGGTGCATTTAGTGATAACAACAACAGTTTTACAGAAATGACCCTACCTACTCCTCCAGAAAATCTTGTATGGACAGACTATGACGGAAATGAGTATTATGGTGATGTTGTTAACAATTTCTTCACAGCGTATTGGTTAGCAACACCGGTAAGCAACAAAGATTTGTTAGATTCAAATAATCTGAAGCTATATCCAAATCCAGCAGTTTCTGAGTTAAGTATTAACATTTATGACTATTCTGAAGATTTAGATTTAACCATTTACGCTACCAATGGATCGATTGTGTATAAAAACAATGACTGGAAAGGCGAATCCATCAAGGTTTCAGAATTCGAAAATGGTATTTATTTAGTGAATATAATGGATACCGCCGGAAAAACAGTACTTAATGAAAAATTTGTAAAAGAATAAGTTTAAAAATGCATTAAATAAAAAATAGAAATTATGGAAGAATCAAAAAAATTTAAAATTCCTATTAAGCGTTTATTAGCCTATCTTATAGACGTAATTATTCTAGCAATACCATTAACTTTAATTGCATACTTAAGTCTGGGAAACATTTGGACCAGAATAATTACAATAGTAAGTTATTGGCTGTATTTTGCATTTATGGAAAGTTCAAATAAACAAGGATCACTTGGAAAAATTATACTGAAAATAAAGGTAGTTAATGAAGAAGGAAACGCTATTTCATTTGGAAAAGCCACAATAAGGCATATTGGAAAAATACTATCAGGTTTAGCTTTATTAATTGGTTTCATTATGGTATTTTTCACAAAGAAACAACAATGTTTGCACGATATAATAGCTAAAACTCTCGTTATAAATAAAAATGATAATATTGTTAGTGATAATGTACAACAAGAGATTAGTAATCATCAAGGGACTCAAAATGGCGGGGAAATTGAATTAAACAAAAAATCTGTAAATATTATAGTTTCTTTGGTCTTTTTAGGTTTACTAGCCCTTTTATTTTCAATGATTTTAGGTTTTTTTGCTGCAGATATTAATAAAGAGTATGTGCAATTTACTTGGGTTTTAAAAGTTTTCAGTCTGGTTAGTATTGTATTGGCACCTATTGCAATACTGCATGAAGATAAAAATGGAAAGTCAAATGATGATTTGACAAAAACCTTAGGAATACTCTTAATCATTGCTGGCTTTGTCCTCACTTTATTTGCTTTATATAATTTAAATTATTTTGATCGATTTAAAAGGGACTTTTACTTATTGTTCCCATTTGTTTCCACTGCTTCGTTTTTTGTGATGGGAATACTTATTTTTACAACGGTATCCAGAAATAAAAAGAAACTACATTTTACACCCCTTCAAACTGAGGAAACTCCTATTGTAAATAACAATGAGTATGTTTCTGAAGACAACAAACAGCAAGAGGCTGCTATTCAACAAGATAGTAATGTAAAATTAAAACTAACAACCAAACCAATAATTATATTGGTTCTGCTTTTTTGTTTAGGAATAGGATCAATTATTTCTATATCAAATGCAAATAAGGCTAATAATTCTGCAAAATATCACAGTGCTAGAACAAGCACAACTGCAGCAATAAAAAGTTATGCTGGGATTTATAATATACAAAAATTTTCTGAAGCAGAAGTTACAATGCATAAATACCAAAAAATTATTTACACCAAAAAAAAATCTACATATACAATGGCTGCTGTAATATTAATTATAAGCTTTATCATCAGTCTCGTATATTTTATAAGGTTAATTAAAGCTAAGGAATAAGATATTGATAACACAGTAACCCATATAGTATTCACAAACTTACATTGCAGAATCCTAAGATTGTAGAAGTCTGATACAGTATTGTTAAAACTTCTGCAATCTTTAAGCCCTCTGTATACAATTACTACTAACAATTTATATTTAGCATACCTAAATTGATGTAATAATGCACTGCTGAAAAATCATATTTTTATGTTTAGACCTCCATTCATTATAACCTGATTAATTCATGCGTTTAGTTTAGTGCAGATACAACTTGCAATACCTGTCGACGTAGTTCCCTACTTCAAAGGGATTGCAAGGAAGTAGATGTGCTGAAATAAATGCACTT
>JAQICC010000272.1 GCA_027858735.1 Salinivirgaceae bacterium | reverse complement strand
GACTTTAGATATTAGACTAAAAAAAATAATTTTCAATGTAATTCTAAAATCTAGTATCTAATGTCTTGTTATAATATATACGAATTTCATTCGTAGTCAAACCTATGGTACTTTCAGTCCATAGTGGTTTAGTTTTCGGAATCGCTGTTGGAATAGAAACATTGAGGCATCGGTAGGAACTCGTAGCGCTTGCTGCGAGAATTAATAAATAGTCTTGAACTATGATTTTTGTGATTAAATGAAAACTATGATTTTTAAAAGTGATCGGTAGATTTTGAGATGAGATAAAAATTAAAGTCTATTAAAAAATCATGCATAATTATAGTTTAAGACAATTTACTGCCATTTCGAAGAGCAAAGACTGCAAAAACCTGTCAGCGTCCGCAGGTCCTGACAGCGTTTGAAAACGCAAAAATGAATTAGGAGCTCCCCACCGCAATAATGCCATTTACTTAAGGTTTTTTTTCAAAAACGCATAACTGATTATGTATCAAGCGTAAACAGTATTGTATTGTATTGTATTGTATTGTATTGTATTTTTCGGAATCGCTGTTGGAATAGAAGCATTGAGGCATTGATAGGAATTCGTAGCCCGCCGTCAAAGGCCGGGCAGGCTGCTGCGAGAATTAATAAAAGCGAAGCAGGCGCTTCACTGTCCTATCCGCCTTTGTAGCAAAAGCAAGTAGTTTAAATATGTTTGAAACAAAAAATTAAAGTCTATAAAAAAATGCATAATTATAGTTTAAAACAATTTACTGCCATTTCGAAGGGTAAAGCCTGCAAAAACCTGTCAGCGTTCGCAGGCTCTGGCAGCGTTTGAAAACGTAAAGAGGAACTCCAAGTCAACCACGGAGTGGTTGAACATTATTAAATGAGTATATTAAAAAAACAAAAAGGTTTAATAGTTTTTGTTTGTGGGTAATAATCCATGTTTATTAATTTAAACCTTTCGGTGTTGTTGGCAACTTTAAAACAATGACATTAACCGACAGGGAGTAGGATCAAAAGATGAATTG
This sequence comes from Salinivirgaceae bacterium, assembly GCA_027858735.1. GTDB lineage: Bacteria > Bacteroidota > Bacteroidia > Bacteroidales > SZUA-534 > GH45. The sequence continues at coordinate 10,591 of JAQICC010000272.1, read as the reverse complement.
CCAAAACCATTTATAGAATATTGAGTCATTATTGTTCATCAGACTTAATTTTTCAACAATAATATCCATTACGACTTAGGTGTTAAAAACGACATCATGAAAACCGCGATTGAACAAAACCATTTGTGAAATTTTTGATTAATGTAAATCCCTAAAAAACAGACAGATATAGTTGTCAAATTTTAATTGACGTATTAATGACGAAAGGTTCATAATTGAGCAAATTCCTTGTAGTAATCAGGACTAGGCAGGAAATTTGGATTGAGAGGGCATTTCTCACGTAATTTGAAATCACAAACAATCAAAAACAAACGATAATGAAGAAACTATTATTAATTTTTTTAGTTATTACCAGTTTAAATGCCATTGCACAAAATGTAATAACTGGTATTGTAATTGATGGCAGTAACTCGGAACCACTTATTGGTGCTACAGTTATTATACAAGGTACAACTACAGGTACTATCACCGATATTGATGGGAAATTTTCGTTGGAAGCCGAAAAAGGAGCAATACTGGTAATTTCATTTATAGGAATGAATACTCAAACAGTAGTGGTTGAATCTAATATTATTAATGTTTCACTTGTATCTGATATAACCCTTGAAGAGGTAGTTGTGGTTGGATATGGTGTGACGCAAAAAAAGGATTTAACAGGTTCGGTTGCAACAGTAAAAGGTGACGAATTAGCCAAGCAACCCTCACTTAGTCCTGCTTCGGCAATACAAGGTCGCATTAGTGGTGTGCAAGTTATTAATAATGGTCAACCCGGTTCAGCTCCAATTATTAGAATTAGAGGCGTTGGAACTATTCTTGCAGGAGCAGATCCGCTATATGTTGTGGATGGAATTATTACCGGAGATATCAGGAATATTAACAATTCTGACATCACATCTATAGATATATTAAAAGACGCATCATCAGCCGCTATTTATGGTGCCAGAGGTGCTAATGGGGTTGTTATAATTACTACAAAAGCAGGAACAATTCAAGAAACCAAAATAAATTATGAAAACTATTTTGGTTTAAGAGTTCCTGAAAATAAAGTTGAAATGGCTGATGGACGTTTTTATGCTGAATATACAAACGAAGCATTAGAAAGAGCAGAAAAGGCACCTTATTTCGATTTAGATAATTTACCTGATACTTATACGAATTGGTTTGATGAAATTACGCAAGTAGCAAAAATTCAAAATCATACTTTATCCTTAAACGGTGGTAATGAAAAATCAACTCACTATTTTAGTTTAGGATATATCTCTGAAGAGGGTTTATTGAAAACAAATAAATATACCCGTTTTACTGCTCGCTTAAATAATACCTATCAGTTAGTTGAAGATCGGGTTAAAATTGGGAGTAATATAAATTTTTCAAATTATCAATCGGATAATGTGCCTGCTTATTTATTTAACAGTGCTTATCGTTACCCTTCAAACATACCGGTAAAAGATTCAACCGGAAATTATGGTAACAACCTTTTAACCAATGTTGGAAACCCAGTTGCCTCTTTACATTATAATAATGACAGAAGTTGGGGCACCAGAGTTCAAGGCAATGCATTTGCCGAAGTGAAAATATTGGAGGGCTTAAAATATAAAATTAATGCGGGTATGGATTTAGATAACAATCACGGAAAGGTATATCGGCCAGAGTTTTTTGTTTCAGGTATTATGAAAAATGAGGTTTCCAGTTTGGATAGAAATTCTAATAATAATGTTAATTGGATGTTAGATAACCTGCTGACCTATGAATTGTCAGTTGGGTTGCATGATCTAAATTTTTTGGTTGGAGCAACAGCTGAGAAAAAAACATTTGAAGATATTAAAACTTTCATTAATGACGTACCAGAAAATGAAAGCTACAGATATATTGATTTAGGCGATCCTACAACTGTTAGAGTTGAAAATAATGGCAGAATTGAATCGAGAAATTCATATTTGGGTCGTATAAATTATATTTTTAATGAAAGGTATCTTATCACTGCTAATTTTAGAGCTGATGGTTCATCAAAATTTTCAAAAGAAAACAGATGGGGATATTTTCCTTCGGTAAGTGTTGGATGGCGATTGTCAAAAGAATCGTTTATGGCCAATTTACATTGGATTGCCGATTTAAAAATAAGAGGTAATTGGGGGCAAATTGGTAATGATAATATTAATTCAAGTGAGTTTGTGTCAACGGTTACTTCAGGTTTAAACTATGTATTTGGAAGAGCTCAGGAATTTTACCCGGGTGCCACAATTATTGAGGTAAAAGATTTAGGCTTACAATGGGAATTTACTGAAGAAAAAGGTATTGGTATTGATTATGTATTGTTTGATGGAAGAATTTCAGGGGAATTGGAATATTATAATAAGCTAACTACTGGGGTATTATTAAATGCACCTCTTGATGCTACATTTGGTGATACTGAATTTTTAACAAATAAAGCTGATGTTAGTAATAAAGGATTTGAAGGTTCGGTTAATTACAAACAAAATTTTAACGAAGTGTATTTTAATGCAGGTGTTTCAGCAACGTACAATATTAATAACATTGAAAATATAAAGGATGCATTGCCAATAATATCCGGAGGTTTAAATAATGGTCAAAACACAACACGAACAGAAGAAGGACAACCCATTGGTAGCTTTTGGCTTTATGATGTTGATGGTATTTTTCAGACTCAGGAAGAAGTGGATGCTTATGTTAATGCTGATGGAAACCCCATTCAGTCAGGTGCAATGCCTGGTGATTTAAAATATAGGGATACCAATAATGATGGTGTTTTAAATGATGATGATAGAATTTATGCAGGTTCATATCAACCCAAATTTTATTTTGGAATTAATTTTGGAGCTGAATACAAAGGATTTGATGCCAGTATGGTATGGTACGGAAATGTTGGAAATAAAATATATAACGGATTGAGAGCACAACGGTGGGGTAATGAAAATATTATTGCTGATCTGGAAGGTCGCTGGACAGAAGAAAATCTAAGCACAACTATTCCAAGGGCATCAAATGAAGTGAAAAAGGCATCAACCCACTATCTTGAAGACGGTGATTTTCTCAGATTAAATAGTATTAGCTTAGGTTATACCCTGCCAACTATACTAACCCAAAAAATAAAAATGAGCAAAGTGCGCATTTACGTTATGGCGCAAAATCCAATAACTTTTCAAAAATACAGTGGCTTTACATCAGAAATACCAAGAGGTACGCTCGATTCTGGTATTGAATTAGAAGCGTATCCAACAACCACTACTTATATGTTTGGTGTAAATGTTCAGTTTTAATTAATAGAGTTCGATAAAACTTAAATAAATAAGAAATGAAAACACATAAAAAACACATATTAATTTCAGCTTTTGCATTAGCGTTAATAATGTTTGCAACATATAGTTGTAAGGAAGAATTTCTTGAGATTGAACCTCAGGCCAGCATGTTGCCTGAAGATTTTTTCTCTACACCCGAAGCAGCCAACGAATTGGTGGTGGCCGTTTACGATCAATTATCGGAGTGGGCAACACATAGCTTTTCATGGATTGGGGTGTCAAGCATTACTTCTGACAATGCTGATAAGGGAAGTGATCCGGGTGATACAGGAACTGATAAAGATGTACTGGATAACTGGACATTTACAACAGACGGTTTATCTTTTAATGAAATTTGGATTTCTCATTATAATGGAATTGCAAAAGCTAATCGTGCAATTGATCTTTTTCCGAAATTAGAGATTGAAGAGAAATTACAAAGGCAGTTAGAAGGAGAAACCAGGTTTTTACGTGCCTATTATTATTTTAATCTGGTTCGCTGTTTTGGTGGGGTACCATTAATGACAAAACCTGATATTGTTACCGATGAAGATTTAATAAATGGACGTACAAGGGCTACTGCCGATGCAATTTGGGATTTAATTGTTGCTGATCTCGAATTTGCAATAGATAATTTACCTAGCATTAGTGAACAAGATGATGATGAACTTGGCCATGCAAATTCAGATGCAGCCAAAACTTTTTTAGCAAAAGTAAATATGTATTTAGGCAACTGGAACGAAGTTTTAAGCCTTACAAATGACATAATTACTTCGGGCAAATATTCATTAATGGCTGATTATGCGCAAATATGGCGTGAAGTCGGTGAAAATTCTGAGGAATCAATTTTTGAGATACAGGCAAGGGGCGTTACTCCAATGGAGGCAATTACTATGTATTGTGAAGTTCAATTGGTTAGAGGACAGCTTGGATGGGGATTTAATACACCAAGCGAAGATTTGGAAAATGCGTATGAAGCTGGTGATGTAAGAAGAGACGCAACCATTATATATCCAGGTGAGATGATGTGGGATAGTGTAGAAATTATTCCTATTACACCAAATCCACGATATAACGAAAAAGCTTATGTAAGTACAACAAAAGAGACATATGAATCATTAGGACAGGCAAATAAAAATATAAGAATATTTAGATACGCGGAGGTTTTATTAATGAATGCGGAAGCAGCCAATGAATTAGGAGATGCTACAAAAGCCCTTACCTCAGTAAACTTAGTCCGGGCTAGAGCTAAAATTGCCGATATAACAGTAACAGATCAGAGTGAGTTGCGAAAAGCTATTTGGAAAGAACGCAGATTGGAATTGGCCATGGAACATGATCGTATTTTTGATTTACGTCGTCAGGGTAGAGCCGGTGAAGTATTAAGAGCGCATGGCAAAACGTATATTGATGGACAACATGATTTATTTCCTATTCCATTGGCTCAAATTCAATTAAGTGGAGGTTTGTTAGAGCAAAACCCTGGATATTAGTACAGAATCTTTAAACCGAATGAAAATGTTTGTTCAATTATTTGCTATTATATTTTCAATATCAACAGCATTTGTGAATTGCAGTAAAGACGAGCCTGTTGCTTCTCCAAGTAATGGTAATTATTCAAGTAAAATAGAATTGACTGACGATCAAGTATTGGATTCAATTCAAAAGCAAACATTTAAATTTTTCTGGAACTTTGGACATCCTGTTTCAGGGTTGAGTCGCGATAGAAACAATGGAAATAATGAGGTGGTAACTTCCGGTGGTACTGGATTTGGGATAATGGTTATTATTGTGGGTATTGAAAGAGGTTATATTAGCTATGACGAAGGATTAGAACGAATTATTAAAATATGTAAGTTTTTAAACAATAAAACTACAAGATACCATGGAGCATGGGCTCATTTTATTAATGGTTCGAATGGAAATACAGTACCCTTTTCTGGCAAAGACAATGGAGCCGATTTAGTAGAAACCGCTTTTGTAATTGAAGGAATTTTAACTGCCCGAACTTATTTCAACAAGGATACTGAAAATGAAATTGAGTTAAGATCTCTAATCACATCCATGTGGAAAAGCGTTGAATGGACTTGGTTTATAAAGGAAAATAACGGCGGATTATTATGGCATTGGTCGCCAAACTACAACTTTGATATAAACATGACCATTCATGGGTTTGATGAAACCATGATAACCTATATACTTGCATTATGTTCACCTACATACCCAATTAGTAAAGAGGTGTATGACAATGGATGGGTGGGAGATAATTACACGAATAGAGTTGATCCTAAATTGCAGCGTAATTTAGGTGGCCCACTGTTTTTTACGCATTATTCATTTTTAGGGTTAAGCCCGTATTTCACTGATGCGTATTTAACACAAGCAGGATATTCATCTTATTTTGAACGAAATAAAGAGCAAACCTTATTAAATAGACAATGGTGCATAAATCAAAACAAAACCTATGGGTACTATAACGAAAACTGTTGGGGATTAACCGCGTCTGATGATCCTGATGGATACATGGCTCATGCACCTGCTAAAGAATTAGATAACGGAACAATTTCTCCTACAGCAGCTATTTCATCAATTGTATATACCCCAACAGAATCAATTGCCTTAATGAGGTACTTGTTAAAAACTTATGGCTACACAAATATTTGGGGTGAATATGGTTTTGTTGATGCTTTTAATTATTCAAGAGATTGGATAGCCGAATCATATTTGGCGATTGACCAGGGGCCAATAGTTATTATGATCGAAAATTACAGGACTGGATTACTATGGGACTATTTTATGCGGAACAGCGAAATTGACACGGCATTTAATAAAATAGGCTTAACAAAAACAGTAAAATATTAACATATTAATCATTTGATAGATGAATAAAAGGTCAACAATACGGATAAAAAATCTTTTAATGATTTCATTAGTCATTTTTTGTACCTCTTGTTTTCGAGCAAATGATACTGAAAATACAGAAGTAAAAAGTGGGGATTTTTTTAAGGAAAGTCAGATTAAGTTGAAAGTAGATTCATTGCTTGCACTAATGACGATTGATGAAAAAATTGGTCAGTTGGTTTTATACTCAAGTACATTGGATGTTACAGGACCTTCTATAAATGAGGATTATCTGCTTGCTGTTACTTCAGGAATGTGTGGTGGTATTTTCAATGCCTTTACTGTTGAATATACTACCCAATTACAGAAAGCGGCGGTAGAACAAACCCGGCTGGGTATTCCACTGTTTATAGGCTATGATGTTATACATGGTTACAAAACTATTTTCCCAACACCAATTGCCGGGGCTTCTACCTGGGATGTTGAAATGGTTGAAAAGGCCTCGCGGATTGCCGCTACTGAAGCTACAGCTGCTGGTATAAATTGGATTTTTGCCCCGATAGCGGATATTTCAAGAGATCCTCGTTGGGGAAGAATTACTGAAGGTTCAGGTGAAGACCCTTATTTAGGGTCATGTATGGTAGCTGCAAAAGTAAGAGGAATTCAGGGAAATGATTTGTCGTTAGAAAATACAGCATTAGCATGTTTAAAACATTTTGCGGGATATGGTGCACCCGTTGCAGGACGAGATTACAATACCGTGGAAATATCAATGAAAGTATTAATCGAAGAATATTTGCCGCCCTATAAGGCTGCAATTGATGCCGGTGTTGCTACTGTAATGACTTCGTTTAGTGATCTGTTTGGTGTTCCGGCTACTTGTAACAACTACCTTCTCACTGAATTATTAAGAGAACAATGGGGTTTTAATGGTTTTGTGGTTTCTGATTATGAATCTGTTATGCATCTTTTAAATCATGGTGTGGCGGTTAATGAAATTGAAGCAACAGAGCGTTCATTTACTGCTGGCCTTGATATGGATATGCAAAGTGGTTTTTATGAACGGAATTTAAAAACCTTAATTAATGAGGGTAAAATTTCCGAAAATACCCTGGATATTTCTGTTGGAAAAATTCTGGAAATGAAATTCAGTTTGGGGCTGTTTGATGATCCATATAAATATTGCAATTCTGATAGAGAGCGCTCAGAAATTCTTTCTTCCGGTCATTTGAAATTTGCCCGTGAAATGGCAAAACGCTCGTTAGTACTTCTGAAAAACGCCAGTCTGTCAGGGCAGGATAACAATATATTGCCACTTAAAAAACAGAAAATTGCACTAATAGGTCCTTTGGCAAACGAAAAACGGCAATTACTGGGTTCATGGATTTGTGAAGGAAATGAAGAGGGTATGCTTAGTATTTATGATGCATTTAAAGAAGAATATGGATTGGGTAATGTAACCTTTACCAAAGGTTGTGAGATAAAGGGAACCGATAAGTCTGGGTTTAGCGAAGCTATTCAAAAAGCCAAACAAGCCGATGTAATTGTCATGGTACTTGGGGAATCTTTTGAAATGGCTGGTGAGGCAGCTAGCAGATCCTCAATAAATTTACCTGGAGAGCAAACTGAATTGTTAAAAGAACTAAAAGCATTAGCAAAGCCAATTGTTACCGTTTTAATAAATGGCCGACCATTAACAATTGCTAAAGAAGTTGAATTATCCGATGCTGTAATAGAAGCTTGGCACCCTGGAACCGAAGGTGCACATGCCATTGTTGATGTAATTTCAGGTAAATATAATCCATCGGGTAAATTACCTGTTTCCTTTCCTCGTAATATAGGACAGGTGCCTATTTATTATAATTATAAAACTACAGGCCGCCCCTTTAATGAGGATGATAAATATACCACCAAATATCTTGATGTGGAGAATACTCCTTTGTTTCCCTTTGGCTATGGGTTGAGTTATTCAACATTTGAATATTCAAACCTTAAATTAGCGCGCTCCGTTATTAAAATGGATGAATCGCTAAAAATATCTGTTAATGTAAAAAATACAGGAAGATATGATGGCGAAGAAATTGTACAGCTATATACACGTGATATGGTGGGTAGTACTACCAGACCGGTAAAAGAATTAAAAGGCTTTAAGAAAGTGTTTATAAAGAAAGGTGAAGAAACTAGTGTTACATTCTCATTAAAGCCCGAACAATTATTTTACCTGAAAAGCGATCAAAAATGGGGTGTTGAAGAAGGCGAATTTAAAGTTTTTGTAGGTTCTAATTCAACAGACTTCCTTTCTGAAAGCTTTTGGATTGTTAATCAGAATTAAACCTTAATTATTATAGTTATTAATTTAAAATTTAAGATTATGAGAATTTTTACACTTTTAGCAGTACTGTTATTATCAGTGGCCTTGTATGCACAAGAGAACATTGATTTTGATAACAATGGACAGGATTTTGAATGGGTAGTTTTCGATCAGGATGATCTTGAAAATTCATTTCAGATTGTAGACAATACCGACTTTTTAGGTATAAATACAACAGTTAAAGTTGGGAAGCATATTTCTGAGGCTGGTAAGGTGCCATGGTCAGGAATAAAAACAAGCAGCATGGGTGCAATAACGCTCACCGATGAAAATAGTTGTATTTCAGTATTGGTTCGTAAAGCAGAACAAATTGAATTTGGCTTAAAACTCGAAGATGGAGATAAAGCTGGCACGGAAATTAAAAAAATGATAAGCGCAACTAATGAATGGGAAATGCTATTTTTTGATTTTAAAGCTGTTACCGGTGGTATCTATAATACATTGGTTATTTTTCCTGATTTTGCAGCAGAAAATCCAAGGGCTGAGGGACATACAACGTATTTTGATGAGATAACTTTTAATAATACTTCCGTATGTAATTCGGGTACATCAATTGAAGTATCAAATAAAACAAGGTTATTGGTTTATCCAAACCCTGCCGCAGACATTCTTTTTGTTCAAGGAGATAATATGCAATCGATTGATATCGTAAATGTAATGGGTCAACAAATAAAATCATTAGCTAACATAAATAATGATCAAGTAAATATTCCTGTTAATGATTTAAGTAAAGGTATTTATTTTGTTGTAGCTCATTTGAATAAGGGTGAAAAAAGTATAATGAAATTTACTAAAAAGTAATGTTTTTTCAAGTTTGAGTTATTATGGCCCATTGATTAACTCTTCTATCAATGGGTCTTTTTACAATATTTTCAAACTTATAATAAAAGCTTCTCTTTGATTACACAATGGTTTGGTAATGTTTTGTAAGTAGTTAATTGCTAGTATAATAACTAGCCCCGACTTTCAAATCGGGGAGGTGTGTATGTGATTGATGAAAAGGGCTTTAGCCCAAAATGTATTTTACTTATTTTAAAATTTACCGAAGTATTGTTACAAATATCACATTTTAATTGAAGTGATAATTGGGTGTGAATTGGATAATGTTCATTATCCGGTTCATAGTGCACTATAATTTTGTGCATTAGAAGATTGTACTGGAGTTGAAAAAATAGTTACTAAATAGTTAAATGGTTCAAAAACACTATGAATTACCAAAGGATAAATCACTATTTTTTTCAGTGTACTCAGAAACTTAATTTCAGGCAAAAAGTGAAATTGGGTTAGTACTTAAAGGTTAGTGTTGAATATCCTATTATTATGCAATGTTGTTTAGTTGTGTTTTTTTCTTGCATGATCTATAAAGCTTCCCATGAGAGATTATGATGGCTCGTGACGTGTGTCCCCTGAGGGACTTTAGTAATGCCATTGACTTAAGCAATTTTGATCATGATGAATTCCCCCTCTCCCGAAAAATCGGGATTTCCCCAGGGGGAGAACTAAGATAGTGAGCTGGATGCCTAATTTAAAGTTTAAGGTAATCAATAAGGCTTAATCGGAGCTTAGTCTTTATCCTAGGGAGCCTTCCGAAATAAATTCGGAACAGGTTGTTCCGAACTTGCTTCGGAAAAGTGCCTGGAAGGCGATGGGGGAATTTAGAATAATCTTAAGTGAATGGCATTAGGGGCTTTAGGGGGTAATGCTGCTAAAAAAAACAAACATTAATTATTATATTATTAACTAATAACAAATTATTTATGAAAAAAGTTCTATTGCTTACAATGATGGCAATTGCGATGTTTAATTTCGCGAAAGCACAAAGTATTGTTATTGATTTCGAAAATGATGATTACGTATTAGGTGCATGCTGTGGTGCAGAAGTTGCACGGGTTGAAAATCCTGATAAATCAGGAATTAACAAAAGTGATACTGTATTGCAATTCAAAAGATGGGCAGGAGACCCTTGGGCTCTTGGTGTTATAGAAGTTCCAGACTCAATTGATGTTACGGTAACCAAATATGCACATATGAAGGTTTGGAAACCCAGAATTTCAGCTGTTAAATTAAAGATAGAAGCTGGTGG
>JAQICC010000241.1 GCA_027858735.1 Salinivirgaceae bacterium | reverse complement strand
TTGACTAATCCTTACCAGGGGTTGAAACCCCTGGCTATTGAATTTAGAGCCCCCGAAGCGAGTTCGGGGCAGGCTTTACAGGCTCGTTGGATAAAACATCGCCATACTAAACTAGAGCCTTTAACTTACTTAAGTAATTTTATATCAATTGATTAGTGTGGTATTAAAAAAGAATTAACCATTTTATTTACTAAAATAATATACCTATTATACCATAGTTCATTACAAAAAGATTTTAGTACATAATCAAAATATATGCATGGCTTAATTTAGCAGGAACAAATAACGTACTTGAATAAAGTATCATAAACCTATAAATTAAATATGCGAATCAACTACAAAAAATTATCACATTACAGCATGCTGCTTTTTTGCTGTGCTGCTTTCTTTCAGTGTCAAAATGTTGAATTGCAAGAAACAAAAAGCAATTTGGAGTATAGGATTGATACCCTGATGGCTAAAATGAGTATGCAAGAAAAAATTAAGCAGCTTTATTATAATACCGATGGTAATGATCGTTTAGGAATTCCACAATTTACTGGTAGCGACGGGCCGCATGGAATTGGAAATGGAGCCAGAGGCTTTTCTTCTTTTCCAGTTACAATTGCCATGGCAGCCACTTGGGATCCTGCTTTAATTTCTCGCGTTGGAAGAGCAATTTGCCTTGAGCAAGCGGCACGAGGAAGAGATCGAATTGCAGGACCAACTCTTGATTTGCTTATAGATCCTCGAATTGGGCGGGCTCCTGAAACCATTGGTGAAGATCCATTTTTAGGAGGACGAATTTCTGAAGCATTTATTAAAGGACAAAATACGACTTCGGTTTTTGGAACTATTAAACATTATAACTTAAATACTTACGAGTTAAACCGACGTACAAACAACTACCTAAGTGATGAGCGAAGCCTTGTAGAGTTTTGGGGTTACCATTGGAAGCGAGCAATACAGCAAGGGGGCGCAATTTCCGTAATGTGTGCTTATAACTGGATTAACGGAGATAAGTGTGCCGAAAATAAATACATGATAAAAGATTTACTTCGAGACCATTGGGGGTTTGATTATTATGTTATGTGCGATTGGGGTGGATTTAGTTCAACTGAAAAAGCCTTGAATTCGGAACTTGATTTTTGTGAAGGCAACGACCTTTACATTAAAGAATTGCCAGATGGCGTTGCAAGCGGGCGCTTTGATAGTATTTTAGTAAACCGTGCCACCCAAAATGTTCTGCGTACTAAATTATTGTCGGGCATGATAGATGGCAAACCAGCAACTTCAGAAAGTATAATTGATAGTAAATATCAGCGTGAATTGGTTTACGAAAGTGGACTAAAAAGTTTGGTGTTGCTAAAAAACAAAGAGCATATTCTACCTTTAAATCAAGAGGAAGTTAAATCAATTGCAGTTATCGGCCCTAATGCCCGAGTATTGCCGCTCGACGGTAATAGCAGTTCAAAGGTAGAACCAAGCTATCAAATATCGGTTGAGCGTGCTGTTAAAACACTTTTAAGCGATGCACAAGTAAACTACGCTAAAGGATGCAATATTAATGATTCCGATAAAAAACAATTTAAAGCAGCGCTAAAAGCAGCTGTAGAATCGGAATATGTAATTTTTGTAGCAGGTTTAGATAGCACTGTTGAAGGGGAAGGATACTTTTTGGATAAAGAAGCCGATGAAAAAGGAGGCGGTGCTGTAACCAGACCCGATAGAGCATCGCAAACAGTATTGTTACCAGGTATGCAGAATGAACTTATAAAGGAAATTGCCAAAGTAAATCCGAATATTATATTGGTAGTGGTATCGGGCGGTACGTGCAGTGTAACGCCAGTTATTGATGATGTAAAAGGGTTGCTTTATGCATTTTATCCAGGGCAGGAAGGTGGACGTGCAATTGCTGATGTATTGTTTGGTAATTATAATCCATCGGGTAAACTACCTGCTACTATACCTAAATCAGATGATCAGATTTTCCCTATAAGTCCTGATTTTAGAAATTTAGTGAGTATAGGGGTTGGATACCGCTGGTTCGATTCACAAAAACTGACTCCTGAATTTGCATTCGGGTCAGGACTAAGTTATACCACTTTTGAATATTCTAATATAAGTATAAATACGACCAATGCTAAAGTAGGCGAGTTAATCGACGTGAATTTTGATTTAAAGAATACGGGTGAAGTTTCTGGGGAAGAAGTGGCACAGCTCTACCTTTCAACTGGAAATATTATTCCTGATATTGCTATGCCAGTAAAGCAATTGCGTGGCTTTGAGAAAGTAATGCTTAATCCGGGTGAATCAAAAAACGTAACAATTACACTTTCTCCTGAAGAGTTTTATGTTTTTAACGAAGAAATAAAATCGTATCAGGTGCCGGAAGGAGAATATATAGTAAAGGTTGGTGGTTCATCAGCTATACTTCCACTAAAAGCAGAATTTAAGTTGAGCAATGCTATTGGCAAACCTGACCTTTTGGTAACCAATATTCGCACCTTACCTGCATTTCCAAAAGAAGGTGACGAAGTTGTTTTTCTGGCATCGCTTATTAACAATGGTACGGCGGCTACTAAAATAGGAGATAAGCATTTATTACGCTTTTTTATTGATGGAGAGGAAGTAGCTTATTATTATTCAAAGACTACATCGATACCTGTTGGAGGTATGGAAGTGGTTTGTGCCCAGGTTGTGCAAGGTGAAAAGTGGATAGCAGCTAAAGGAAAATTCACTATTACCGTTAAAATAGAGCATGCAAAAGAAAATGATTTAAACTTGTTGAATAATTCATGTGAAGGACAGTTATCAATTCCAAATGGAAGAGTTATACCAATTGAGTTAGTAGAACAAATTATGAAAGATAAATACTAATGCTTTTTCTCCCAATCTCTTTGGCTCTTGCCAAAGGGATTTGATAACAGCCAAATAAATGAGCCCTTTTTCAAGATTTAAAAATCTTATCCTCATTAATGGCCGTTATCAATACCTCTCCACCTGAGTGGAGAGGTTCTTGGGAGTGAGGTGTAAATAAAAATAAAACCAAAAAACAGAAAACTATGTTAACCAAATTGCTTATACCCTTAGCTTTAATACTAATATTCGGATTTTTTAAAGCAAATTCACAAAATACGCCACTATATAAAAATGAAAAAGCTCCTACGGAAGCGCGTATTCAGGATTTGTTAAGTAAAATGACTTTAATGGATAAATGCCATCAATTGGATATTTGGCATCCTAAAGCACAAAAAACCAGTGACCCCTTGGTTTTTAAACAATGCCTTAAAAGAATGGGTGATACTATTAATGATGGAGTAGGTTTCCTTCAGTTTGATACCGACCTTGACCCTGACCAATATGCGGCCAATTTTAATGCCATTCAGAAATTTTTTATGGAGCAAACCCGATTAGGTATTCCTGCCATATCAAATGCTGATGGTTGTCATGGGTTCATGGGAAATGGAGGCACCGTTTTCCCAGTGCCATTAAGTATGGGAAGCACGTGGGACCCTGAACTTATTGAGGAGATTTATATTGCCATTGGACAAGAAATGCGCTGGTACGGAATTACACATGCGGCAACTCCAGTATTGGATTTGTTGCGCGACCCACGCTATGGGCGCTGTGATGAAATGTACAGTGAAGACCCTTATTTGGTTGGAGAAATGGGTGTTCACGCTACCTGGGGCATACAGGGTAGAGGAAAAACAATTGCAAGTGACCGTTTGCTTGCATGCGCCAAGCATTTTGGTGCGCACAGCGAACCTGAAGGTGGTACCAATTTGGCACCAGTAAATGTTTCTGAAAGAGTGCTTCGCGATGTTCACTTTCAGGCTTTTGAACGGGTGGTAAAAGAAGCAAACATCCGCACAGTAATGGCTTCGTACAATGAAATTGATGGTGTACCCACCCATGGAAATCCTTGGTTATTAAATGATATTTTGCGTGGGGAATGGGGATTTACCGGATATGTAATTTCCGATTACGATGCCGTTCGTCGCATGATTTACCGTCAGTTTGTGTGTTATAATAAAGCCGATGCTGCAAAAAGAGCCATTACTTCGGGTATGGATTTTGAATGTCCGGGCGGACGAGAAAACTACTGTTTTGTTAACCTACCTGATTTAATTAAAGCTGGAATGGTTAAGGAATCGGTGTTAGATTCAGCAGTAGTAAGAGTGTTACGAAATAAGTTTCAGTTAGGCTTATTTGAGCAACCTTATGTAAAAACCATAAGCAAGACCGACCGTACAAAATACCAGCAAAAACACAATGCTCTTGCCTTAAAGGCTGCTGAGAAAGGTATGATTTTGTTAAAAAACAATGATAAAACATTGCCGTTTGATGAATCAGGCATTAAAAAGTTGGCCGTAATTGGACCCAATGCCGATGAAGTTCATTACGGTACTTATTCAAATCCTTTGCAACCGGGTGTTAGCATTGTTGAAGGACTAAAAACATTTGGGAAAGGCAAATTTGAAGTATTTTATTCCGAGGGTTTCCAAATTTATGAAAACGACACCTTGTTACCTGCATCAGAAAAAACACCCGAGCGAAATGCTCAGCGCATGAAGGCTGCTATTGAATTGGCTAAACAATGCGATGCCGTATTATTGGTTTTGGGAGGCAATGAATTTACCAGTCGTGAAGGTTGGGCCGAGGATCATACAGGCGACCGCGTAACCTTAGATTTATTAGGCCCACAGGATGAATTGGCTAAGGAAATTTTCGCCTTAAGTAAAAAAACTGCGGTTCTATTGATAAATGGTCGCCCACTGGCCATTAATTATTTAGCCGAAAATGCTCCGGCCATTATTGAAGGTTACTATTTGGGTGAAGAACAAGGAACCGCGGTAGCTAACGTTCTTTTCGGAAAGGTAAACCCCGGAGGCAAACTTACAGCAACCTTTCCGCGTTCAGCAGGTCAATTACCCGTGTATTACAACCATAAACCCATTGTTCATGAACGCAGCTATGTTGAGGGCTCATACTCACCATTATTTCCCTTTGGGTTTGGCTTAAGTTATACAACCTTTGAATATTCAAACCTAAAAATATCATCGAAAAAAATTATTGCAGGTGAAGCTACTCAAGTTTCAATTGATGTAACTAATACGGGCAACCGCGAAGGAGACGAAGTAGTTCAACTATACATTCGCGATAAGATTAGCTCCGTGACTCGTCCCATTAAGGAGCTGAAAGATTTTAAACGGATTAGCCTGAAAAAAGGAGCGAAAACCACGGTTACATTTACCATTACTGCCGATAAGCTTTGGTTTCATAATTTAGAGATGCAACGAGTGGTAGAACCTGGCGAATTTGAAATTATGGTGGGTGGCAATTCTGTGGATAATCTATCAGGTATATTTGAAGTGGTAAGTAATTAAATTAGATTGATTTTGTCGGATTAAACTCAATTAAAAATGAGCAAAAAAAAAGTTGTGCTTTTTATAAGCTTTTTGATGTATTGTGCCTTCAACTATGCAGGTACTTTAAATCGTATAATTGTTGAAGGTGGAAAACTTAAGCAATCAGGTAATTTGGTAACTATTCAAAGTTTTGAAATTTCTAAGTACGAAATAAGCAATTCGCAATATGCCACTTTCCTTAACACAGAAAAGGTTGGAGCCGATGGTGTGTATCACGGAAGAAATATTATTAATATAGAATCGGAAGATTTGCAATTGGTTTATAAAGAAGAACAATGGGTTTCAAAAGTGGGCAAAGAGAACTTTCCGATGGTGATGGTAAATTATTTTGGAGCTTTAGAGTTTTGTAAATGGGCTGGGGGTAAATTGCCCTCAAAAGAAGAGTGGTTGTTTGCTGCTTCTGGTGGAAATAAATCGAAAAACTACATTTATGCCGGTTCAAACAATTTGGATGAAGTGGGATGGTTCCGTGGTAATTGTGAAAAACATTCACATGAAGTGGGTCAAAAGCTACCCAACGAACTTGGAATTTTTGACATGAGTGGTAATGCCTGGGAATGGTGCTTGAATGATTCATTGAAAAGTGATCGTGATTTTTGTGTTCATATGGGAGGTAGCTGGTACCCTGGTGAAGAACCCAGCAGATTAAGCGCCCATTATGGCAATACGCCTGACCATTTTAGCAATAGCGTGGGTTTTCGGGTTATGTTTCCTTTAGAGAATAGTAGTTCAAATTATTATAGTGTACCAGCCCGCAAAAATGCATTAGATACGGTATGGAAAAACTACACAGCAAAAACTATTGATAGGTTACCGAATTTTACTTTTAGTGCTGATCCTCAAATCAGTGATTTTGGAGGGTGGAAAACCTTTAAGAAGGAAGTTAGCGGTTTTTTTCGAACCGAAAAAATTGATGATCGATGGTGGATTATCGATCCTGACGGCTATCCATTTATTCATAAAGGAGTGGCAGTTTTTAGACCAGGTAGTTCAGAAAATCAAGCTGCAGCGTTAAAAAGTAAGTACGGTTCAAAGGCTACTTGGGTAAAGCAGGAAAGCGAATTGCTTCGGGAAAATGGATTTAACGGAACAGGTGCTTGGTCGGATGTTGAGCTTCTGAGAAAAAACAATACAAAACTGGTATATTCCATTATTGTGAGTCCAATGGGAAGCTATAAATCAGATCATATTAAAAAATATGGTGGTAAGTATGAAATGGCAGGTTGGCAAGGTTACCGTTTCGATTTAGCCATGGTATTTGATCCTGAATTTGATGCATATGTTGAAAAAGCCATTGCACCTATAGCTAATTATAAAAATGATAAATACCTGCTAGGGTATTATACCGATAACGAATTACCTTGGAAAAATGATGCCTTGGATCGTCACTTAAAATACTTGGGAAAAGACGAGCCGGGTTACATAGCAGCTAAAGAGTGGTTCAACAAGCGCAAAGGTTTTGAAGCAGATACCAGTGATATATTAGAAGAAGATAGAGAAGCTTTTTCTGCTTTTTATTTTGAAACCTACATAAAAAAGGTAAGTGAGGCAATACATAAATACGACCCAAATCACATGTATTTGGGCTGCCGTTTTAATCAGGAAAATGAGGAGCTTAATAATGCTGCCATTTTTAAAGTAGCGGGTCAATATGCCGATATAATTTCAATTAATCATTACCGTAAATGGGAACCCGATCAAAGCATTATGGCAAATTGGCAGAAATGGTCAGGAAAACCTTTTTTAATAACCGAATGGTACACCAAAGGTGAAGATTCAGGTTTGCCAAACAATACCGGTGCAGGATGGAATGTTCGAACTCAAGCAGATAGAGGCTATTTTTACCAAAATTTCACTTTAGAACTTTTAAAAAGCAAGGCTTGCGTAGGGTGGCATTGGTTTACGTATCAGGATAATGACCCAAATAATTTTAAAACTGACCCTTCTAACCGCGATTCAAATAAAGGTATTGTGAATAGCTCTTATGAACCTTATGCTCCATTATTAGAAAACATGAAAATGTTGAATGATCATGTTTATGAATTAATTCAATTCATTGATAAAAAATAAAATTTGATTTTTATTTTATTAGATTTAAATGTTTATGAGTTTCTAATTTAATAGTAAAATGGGATGGCGTTAAAATCCAAAATTATTATAAGTGTTTTTCTTTCACTTACATATTTATCTGTAATTGCTCAACAAAAAGAGGTGTTTTACAAAGTAAGTGAAAACCCTTTGTACAAAAATAGTTCAATTCCTACAGAACAGCGAATTGAAGATTTATTGCAACGTATGACTTTAGAAGAAAAAGTGTTGCAAATGACACAATGGACCTATGGTACTAATGCCAATGAGAACAACATTGAGGATAAAATGAATGAGGTAAGGCCTGAAATAGGTTCCTTGCTTTACAGAAGCGATAGCCCGAAATTTAGAAATCAGATACAGAAAAAAGCCATGGAGGATTCGCGTTTGGGCATTCCCATAATTTTTGCTTTTGATGTTATACATGGGTATCGCACCATTTTTCCCATTCCCTTGGCTCAAGCTTGTACCTGGGATACTGAATTGGTTAAACGTTCGTGCGCGGTGGCGGCAAAAGAATCGCATTCAGCAGGCATTGACTGGACCTTTTCGCCCATGCTGGATGTTGCCCGTGATTTGCGGTGGGGAAGAGTTGCCGAGGCTTATGGTGAAGACCCTTATGCCAATTCTGTTTTTGGAGTTGCTGCAGTGCAAGGATACCAAGGCAATTCGTTGGCCGATAAATATACCATTGCAGCCTGTTTAAAGCATTATATCGGCTACAGTCTTTCTGAGGGAGGTCGCGATTATCAATATACCGATGTTTCGGGTCAAACCCTTTGGGAAACCTTTATGCCACCTTTTGAAGCGGGAATAAAAGCTGGTGCAGCTACTGTTATGTCAGGCTTTAATGATATTACTGGCACGCCTGCAACAGCCAATTATTATACGTTAACCGATGTGCTTAAAAACCAATGGAAGCATGATGGTTTTGTTGTTTCCGACTGGGAATCTATTGAAAACCTGATTCCACAAGGCGTTGCGAAAGATAGAAAGGAGGCAGCCTATAAATGTGTAATGGCAGGATTGGAAATGGATATGAAATCGGATGTATACCTTGAAAATTTGCCATTATTGGTTAGCGAAGGTAAGGTACCTATTGAAACTATTGATGAAGCGGTAAGGCGCATTTTACGGTTAAAGTTTAAACTGGGACTTTTTGACAATCCGTATGTTGAGGAATTGCCTGATAATGAACGTTATTTGCAGCCTGAGTTTTTGGAATTGGCAGAAAATGTGGCTGCCGAAACCATGGTTTTGCTAAAAAATGAAAACAGCATATTGCCTTTAAATAGAATGGTGAAAAATATCGCAGTTATCGGCCCAATGGCTAATGACTCCTTGCATATTATGGGATCGTGGGAAGGTATAGGCAAATCAGACGATGCAGAAACGTTACTTGAAGGAATTCAGAAGGAGTTCGGAAATAAAGCCAATATAAATTATGCAAAAGGCTGTGATTTTGATGGTTTGGATAGTTTGGGTTTTGCTAAAGCAAGGATAGCTGCCGAAAAATCGGAAATAATAATTTTGTGTATTGGCGAAAAAAGACAATGGAGCGGTGAAAGTGGTTCGCGCTCAAATATTTCATTACCAGCTATTCAGGAGGAGCTTGTCGCAGAATTGAGTAACTTGAATAAACCTATTGTTCTGGTTATTTCAAGTGGTCGTCCCAATGAATTAAGTCGAATACATAGTAAGGTGGATGCGATCATCGAAATATGGCAACCGGGCTTAAGGGGCGGTTCAGCTTTGGCAGGTATTTTATCCGGACGTACTAATCCATCAGCGAAGCTAGCTATCACTTTTCCGCTAACCAGTGGACAGCAGCCCATGTATTATAATCGCAGGCAATCTTCCCGTCCAATTTATGGACAATATCGCGATGTTTCAAAAGATCCGCTATATGATTTTGGGCATGGTTTAAGCTTCACTGAATATAAATATGGTGAAATACAGCTTTCAGATACTATTATTGATAAAAGCCAAACATTAATAGCCGAAATTGAGATTGAAAACACGGGTAAATTTGATGGTAAAGAAACGATGTTGTGGTTTATATCCGATCCTGTAGCCAATATATCAAGGCCTATAAAGGAATTAAAGTATTTTGAAAAGAAAAGTATAAAAGCAGGAGAAAAAATGGTTTATTCGTTTGAGATTGTTCCTGAACGCGATTTAAGCTACCCCGACAATACTGGGAAAAGGCATTTGGAGGCAGGTGATTTTTATTTGCAGGTAGGTAATAAAAAAGTAAAATTTGAATTGGTGGATTAGACTACATTAAATATTCGTACTTAAAATATGATTTAGAATTGATAAAATAATAGTACACTGATTTTAATTTAAAATTATGATTTGTTAAGATATAATATAGTTAAAATCATAAAAAAAACCGGTGTACCATTATTTGTATTATACAAGTAAATTAAAGTTGTTCAATAGCCTTTATAACAATATCTAAATCATTTTCACCGCGCATACCACTAAAACCAATACTTAGTTTTGTACCATCCTTTAAAGTTACAGGTTGTCCACCTTCCCAGCCTATAAAATCAGGTCTGTTTATACCAAAGGCATAGTCATTTATTTCACCTGAAAATGCCAATTTTTCAAATTCCTGAGTTTTGTAACCTGTTATCCATACTTGGCTGGCTTTTATCCAGGCTACTTTATATGATTCTCGGACTCTGATTTTATCAGTCCCCCAAAATTTTCCATTTACAGTGCCCTCTTCATCAATAATGCAAATAGCTAAATTGCCGTTGGCAATATCCGCATCTTCTTTATTGTTTAAGTACTGTGGTATTAGTTTTTCAATGTTTTCAATTATTTTATTTGTAATAAAATCCATATGGCATTAGTTTTAAAAATCTTTTAAAAAAAGTAAGTTAATATTGTTAATGTATTAATTAATTGTCTAATCAACACTACTCATTGAATTGTTATTTCTTGAGCAATCTGGTATTATGTGTTTAAAATCAATTGTTAGTCTGGCTGAATTTATTTACAGAGCACTTGAATTGATATGCTGATTGTTTTTAGTCTAGTTTTGTGAACAATAGGTAGTCGAAATTGAAATTACCTTGTTCTGCTATATTAAGGGTTATTATGCGCCTACCTGCATTTATATGCTGAACCCCAATGGAATCATCAAAATTCCAATGATGCCATTGTCGCCAAGCAATAGGTTCGTCAGGATGATACGTGCTTGTTATATTTAAAAGGGCTGTTGTGTCTGTATCGTCGATCATGATTTGAATTGTCCCGCCACGATTTGATGTGTACATTGTACCAATTTGGTACAAGCCGGTCTCTTCAACATCAACACTATATCTTATCCATTCACCGGGTTCTGTCCAGCCTAAATACAATTGATCTTTTTCGGGCTGAACCATATTATAAGGTGAGTTATCTATCTGGTCGTGGAATTTGGTATATGACATATCAGGAGCTTCATCAATTCTAAATGTATTTAAGTATCCACCACCGGTGTTAAGGCTTCCGCTGCCATTGTTATTACGGTCTTTGTCTTTGTAGGCAATAGTATCGCCACCTAAATCATAAAATTCACACTCTACTTTACCCGGGATTGTTTGAACTTCAAATGCACGAATGGTATCTAAATATGGACTTCCTGTATATTCCATTTTATAATCTTCAGGTTGTGCAGAATTGTCTTTACTGCAGTTGCATGCCATTAAACTAGCAAATACAACCATAATGATTTGAAGTGTGATAGTTTTCATATTATTAGACCTTTAGTTAATTAGTACCTTTTTAGAAAGACTTCCGTGTTCAGATTGGATATTAAGAATATACATTCCTCTATGAGCTATTACTGCAAATTCGCCCGAAGTGAAATTGTTTTGCGTTGTGTGAAAATGTTTTTTACCCAATGTGTCGAAAAGGCTAATTGTGGTTACGTTTGAAGATTCGTTAACATTAACATAAATGCATTTCTTAGATTGATTATAAAATCCTTTTATATTTGAATTATCATTGATTTTAATTCCATTCACTAAGTCGGTGTTTATTTCAAGCCAATTCAGGTTAAAACCAGAACCTTCGAACTTTAATTGCAATACCTGATTATTACCACCAGTAATTTCAATATCCTGAAGATAGAGCGTTTCCCAATTTTGCCAGCCTCCTGTGTTTTCAGGACTAATAAGTCCTAGATATTCTTCATTTAAATAGGTCTTAATTTTTTTTGTACCCTCCTGATTGCTGGCTACTCGTATGGCTATGTCATAAGTTCCTTCTGTAATATTTTCAATGCTATAATCAAGCCACTCACCTGTTTCCACGTAACCTATGTTATAACCACCTTCATCATCTGTGCATGTTTCAATATCAACACCTTGATCACTTCGGTATGCTCCACCTTGATTGGCAGGTTCAGAATCATGATAACTTATGCCTTCATCATTATCATCAAAATCTTCAATTTGAATTTTACCTGGTATGCTGTGTGGCCCATTATATGCTTTGTGAGGTGGAATATCCTTTGTTGTAGCTGTTACTTCATTAGAATACGCTGATTCACCTGCTGTGTTAAAAGCTTTCACTCTATAAGTATAAGAAGTTAAAGCTTCCAAATCGTTATCTGTAAAACTCGTTTCTCTGTTTCCTACAATACCAATTAATTTAAAGTCATCAGTTTCGTTTTTTTTTCTTTCAATCTGAAATCCATTTACAGTATCAGTACTCGCAATTTCCCATTGCAATTCAACACTTTTATATGTTGACGATGGGCTCGTGAGTCCGGTTGGTGCTCCAGGGAGTGTTGATGCTTTAATAATAATACTTTCAGTTGGTGCCATTTCATTTTCAAAATGGGTATTGGTATATTCAATCTTCAATATTTCACCATTTTTAAATACCAGAGTTTGAGTGGCCAATCCAGGTATAACATCACTATATACCATACTTGAATCTGCATCAATGTTTAGTTGAACCTGATTGTTTGATGTGTCGCTTGAATTTAAATGAATTGTATATGAAGCGGCATTATTAGCTCGGTTCATGATCATTACGCTAATTGTATCGGCATTTTTCGATCCAAATACAATAATATCATCTAGCGAAGAGGTGCCATCAACATAAGTACCTTTAAAGTACTTGGCGATCATTTGCATATGGCGGTAGCTCGGCCGAGGTGTCATATTAGCACCATCAATAAAGCT
Source organism: Salinivirgaceae bacterium (assembly GCA_027858735.1). Classification (GTDB taxonomy): domain Bacteria; phylum Bacteroidota; class Bacteroidia; order Bacteroidales; family SZUA-534; genus GH45. Next base: position 5,093 of record JAQICC010000241.1, on the reverse strand, counting down.
AAAGTCTGTTCCTTCGCGGTTACCTCCATTTTCGAACATACTCCACGATGTGGCATAAGTAGCTTCATATTTCATACAAAGACCTAAAACTCCACCAAACATTTGACCATTCTCCCAAGTATGTACTTGAGGTCCTCCTTTGGCATTGTATTCTCCAATACCCCATACAATAGCATCATCGCCAGTTCGGTTGTGTAAAGCATTTACTTCATCAACTTTGGCTTTACATTTTATTATTGATCCTTTAAAATCTTCAATTCCCCCGTAGGCCAAATTTATATTGCCGTCTTGCGGATAGCGGTGCCATGAAATTCCATCGCAGTAATAGTAATCTTTACCAGGAATTTTTCCTGCAATGTCGTTTTTACCACCAAATAAATCATCAATACCTTCGTCTATGTAATAACAATAGTCTGGGCCATAAATTTTAATAGTAGGGTCAACTTCTTTCATGGCCTCTGCAATTGGTTTAAAGTACGTTTCTACTAAAGCACCGGCTGTAGTTACGGCAGGTCTTTCAGCTTGTAGCCAAGGTTCATTTCCAATATTCCAATATTTAATGGGCTTGCCAGTCGCTAAATCAATGTTAAAATACTTTACCAAGTCTGCTGCAATTGAGGCCGTTTTATATTGAGATACTTGCATTATAGGTTCCCCACCCATTGCTTGAATACGAGTTACCCAATCTAATAATTGAGATTTTGAAGGTAGGTTGTCATCATACGCATGACCACCAATTCGCAAAGAGCCAACCCCAGCTTGTTCGGTCAAATCCCAAACCTGATCGCTTGGATCAATATACCAAACATTTGTTCCGACAAGCATAGGGCTAATTTCTTGACTACTTAAACTTAAACTTTGTGTTATAAAAAGAAAACCTATAAAAGCTTTTTGTATAAATTTTAACTGTCTCATGTTTATAAATCTTAATGTGTTACTAAAAAAAAATGTTGGTCAAATATATTTTAGTTAATGCGCTAAGACATTCATCAAAATTTAATTCGTATGAACTATTGTTTTCTTAAAAAATAGCGACAATTTATAAGAGAATTTAGAAAGCCTCATTAGCGGTTGTATAGTACATTAACGATAGCTAAGTATAAACTGCATGGCAATTAAATCCTAAATGCTAAAAATGAATATTAGTTCATTAGTAATGAATAAGAGTTAATTTTTAAGCGTGTGTTAATCAGTAAATTGTGTTTGAAAAATAGGGTTGTCTTTATCTGTTGGATAATAGGTAATGGCATTTCAAATTAATTACAAATTAAAAACCAAAATTTTATGAAAAAATTTAACTTTTTGTATTTTGTAAAGCCAAAGATTAAATTGGTAGTAAAAAAAACAGTGTTTTTAACACTATTTTTAACATTAAGTACTTTTTTATGTGCTCAGTCTATAACAAGTGGGTTAATAGGATCTAATTACTGGATGCCCAATTTCAATTATGGGGGGAAAATTGATCAAGTATGGCCTCAGGTAGAGGATATGAATATAGAAATTATTCGTATTGGAGGTCATGGTCCCAATGATGGTTATTGGGGAGCAGCTAATTATGATCATGCCTTAGATCAAATTGCATCAGCAGGGGCTGAGGTTATGCTACAAATTAGTAGCTTGTATAGCTATGCACAAAGCGAAGAATTGTTAATTCACTTGGCCAATAGCAATAGAGACATTAAGTACTTTGCCGTTGGTAACGAACCCGATAATAAATTTGGATGGGATAGTTTTGATGTTGGTGATTATGCCAATACTTTTATCTCAAGAGCAAATTTGATCAGAAAGTATTATCCTAATGCAAAGATTAGCGGAGGTTCATTTGCCGATTACTGGCCAGGTGGCGGAGGTGCATTTGAACGAAATTTTGTTCCGTTTTTTAATGCGGTTAAAAATGCGAAGGACAATAATGGCAAATATTTATTAAATATATTTGATTACCATAATTACAATTCAGCATATTCGGCAGCAAATACTCCTGCTTGGGACGATTCTGAATTTATTGCCGATTGGAGCTATTTGGTAAAGCCTTTTATGGATGAAGTAAATGCTTATAGACCAGCAGATGAAAAGCTGAGTTGGTCTATTTCAGAATTTAACATGACCTACAATAATTCCCTACTGAATGTTGGAGGCGTAAATTTTGATCCACCTGCTACACATAAAACATGGTCGTTCTTTGCTGGGCAGCATTTTGCCATGGTATATGGTTTCGGAATGGAATATGGGGCACAAGGTATTTACTCCTGGTCTTTACATGAATCAAGTGGTTCCCGATCTGATGGTGACTTAAGTCTGTTTGATGGGAATGATCCATTTTCGCCCCGATCTACTTACTACCACACCCAAATGTTAACACAGAATCGCAAAGACAATTGGATAGCAAGTACATCTACACAAGGTAGAGTTGAAGTAGTTTCAATGACCGATAATTCAGGTACAACTGTTATGGTTATGAATACAGGTGAAACGGGTTATAATTTAACGGTTAAGCTTGATATGGGAACGTCATCGGCAAATACGTGTGTGGTTAAAGTAGATGCAGGTGTAAATAAAGAAACAACTGATTATATTGCAGCCACCTCAACGCAAACTTATGCGTTTGACGGTGCCGGAAATCTTGTTAAAAAGATAGTTTACACTAAGGCCAATGCCGATGCAAAAACTGCACCCACGGTTGAAGATGTTAATCCTCCTGTTACTGATCCGATTGCGGTACCAGGTATTGTTGAGGCTGAAGATTATTCAACTATGTATGGAATTCAAACCGAAGCATGTTCTGAAGGCGGTGAAAATGTAGCTTATATTGATGACAACGATTACATGGATTATTTGGTTGATGTTGCCAATGCAGGAAACTATGAGGTAACGTTCAGAGTAGCAGGTTGGGCAGCTACCGGAAGAGTTGCTTTGCGCGATGCTCAAGGAAATACTTTATCTGCCGCTAATGTGCCTAATACTGGTGATTATCAAGTATGGGCTGATGCAGCTGGTGAACAACAGTTTGCCTTACAAGAAGGGGAACAAACACTGCGTATTTTTGCCGAAGGTTCTCCTTTTAATATAAATAATATAAATATTGTTGAGGTAGCTGATCCTGTAAAGGTTCTAACAACTATTGTTCTTGATCCGGCTACAATTTCAATAAATCAGAATGAACAGATTGATTTTAATGCACAAGGTTTCGATCAATTTGGTGATCCAATTGCAATTAACGAATCGTGGTCAGTTATTGGTAATGGAACTGTTGACGTTAACGGTTTATTTACAGGAAGCGATGCAGGAACCCAAACAGTAAAAGCTACTGATGGTTCAGTGTCAGCCGAAGCTACGGTGATTGTTAATCCTATTGCACTTAGTGCGACTATACCAGGTATTATTCAGGCCGAAGATTGGGCCGATCAATTTGGACTGCAACTTGAAGCTACAACTGATGTTGGTGGTGGACAGAATTTTGGATATACCACAGTTGGTGATTATGCAGAATACAACGTTGAAGTTGAAACAGCCGGTACTTATGAAGTGAGTTTTAGAGTTGCCAGTTTAAATGGTGCTGCTGGTTTAAATATTGAAATAAATTCAAATGTAATAAGTATTCTCGATATTGCTTCTACAGGTGGTTGGCAGAATTGGGTAACATTAACAGATCAAGTTGATTTACCTGCTGGTTCCAGTGTTTTAAAATTGAACGTTATAGCTGCTGGTTTTAATTGTAACTGGATGGAATTTAATACAACAGCTGAAAAGGTTTTAAGCAGTATTGAAGTTTCACCCGATGGACAAATTGTAAATGTAAATGAAAGCATTGGTTTTGAGGCGGTGGGCTTTGACCAATTTGGTGACCCAATTGCTATGAATGAAACATGGAGCGTTACAGGCAGTGCAACTATTAATGCCAATGGATTATTTTCAGCAGCAAGCGCTGGAACTTATACAATTACTGCTACCAGCGGTGCAATATCTGATAACGCTATAATAACTGTTAATGAAATTCCTACAGGAGCTGCAATACCAGGTGTAATTCAAGCTGAGGATTATAGTGATATGTTTGGTTTAACAGCAACAGCAACAACAGTGGGTTATGTTGATGCTGGCGATTGGTTAGAATATAATGTAGATATTTCAAAAACCGCAACATATACCATTGATTTAATGGTGGCAAGTGCTATTGCTACAGGAGCTTGTGAAATAAGTCTTGATGGGGGCCCATCTTTGGGTACTTTTAATGCTCTAAATACTGGTGACTGGGGAATTTATGAAGTTTCAAGTATGAATGTCAATCTAACTGAAGGCAACCATGTTTTGCGGTTATATTTTACTGCAGCAGCTTTTAATATTGACTACATGGAATTTACAGAGTTTATTGATAATCCAACGGTAAATTCGGTAGCATTTTACCCTCCTGCCATTGTAGAATCTGGTGATACCTACAGCATTGATGTAAATTATTCTTCAACCGCAACAAACGAAGTACAAGTAGCATTTTTTGCCGCTGGTTGGACTTGGATAGTTGGCAATACTCAACAAGTGGATGCAGGAAGCGGAACCATAACTATTGATTTGGCTATACCTGCAGGAACAGCGGTAGGTGCTGATTATATCTGGCAAACAGAGATTCATCCTGTTGGAGGAACATGGGAAGATAGGTTTGATGTAGCTGATTTACAAAATGTTCAGGTAACAAACCTAAAAAGTGCCACGGTTGGCGCTCAAAATACTTTAAACGAAAATGCAGTTGTTTTGTATCCAATGCCAGTATCTAATGAATTGCATGTAAGTGGTTTGGAGTTGTATTCAAAGTTGAATATTTTTAACTTATCAGGTAAACTAGTAAAAACGCTTAGTTTAAATGGTGCTGAAACGAAAACCATAGATATGAGTTCTTTTGAGCGAGGAATTTATTTTGTTGAAATCAGCAATCAGAAGAATTCTTTCGTAAATAAAATTGTTAAAAAGTAAAATTATTAAGCATACTTAGAGCCTGTCCATAAAGTCGAGAGTTTGAGCTAAAAAGTTCAAATTCGAGGCGTGTGAAAAATTCAAACCGCAGTATACTAGTGTATTCGAGGATTTGGATTTTGAGCGACAACGAA
>JAQICC010000231.1 GCA_027858735.1 Salinivirgaceae bacterium | reverse complement strand
CCCTGTAACATTTTCATACCACAGCGTAAACTCCGCATTATCATCTGGAGGGTCACTAGCAGGCATGGTATCACTTATTGTCCATGTAAAGTTTCGTACCGATTGACTTGACGAAATATTATTAATTTTAATTTCCAATGGTGAACACCCTGATGTATCGGGCAATACTGAAAATTTGGCATCGACATAAGCATAAGAAGTCACATTTACTGGTGTTGCGGTTGAGCTGCAACCATATTGACTGGTAGTAGTTAAATTAACCTGATAGTCTTGGTCGGAAGCACTATTGTGCGTATAGGTTTTAGCTAATGGATCTGATTCTCCAGAATTTGTATTGTCACCAAATGTCCAATCATAATCGAGGCCTGGTACATTGGGACTGGTTTCTTGCCAAAAGTCAATAGTTAGAGGATTACAACCAACCAAAGGATCATTCGTTTTTATTGTTGTTGTGAATTGGGGGTATACTGTAATTACTTTTGTTGTATCGTGGAAACAGCTTCCTGAACCATCTGATTTTACTAACTCAACCTGCAAATTGACAGAATATGTATCAGGAAGAGTATTAACATCATTTACAAAAATAATTGTTGTGTCTGCTCCCGTCTTGGATACTGTACCATTTCCAAAATCCCATGTGTAATTTACATTACCCCATGAAGTATTATCGAAATTAACGGTTAACGGAGAACATCCACTTTCATCTGACACTGTAAAACGGGCTTTAGCAACACCAGGAACAAAAATAGGAATTGCAGGTGCAACCGAATCACAAAAATTCACATCATCAAAGAAGGTTGCCACTGCATAGTAAGTAATATCAGCATTAGTTGTATTAGTATAGGTATGATAATAACGAGCATTATCGATCGGGTCAGGAGGTCTTGGATAATCATTCGCGGTTAAATCGCCCCAATCCCAATGCACTCTTGTAAATGAACCTCCAGCACCAATAATATCAAACTCTGCATTAATAACTTCAGCGCAACCACTTTTTGTATTAAGGTTCGCTTTGGCTACAACTATAGGGTTAACCGTAATGTCTTTTTCAATATAATCGGGGCAGTTTTCCGATTGGGCTGTTAAGCCAATAGTGTGAACAACTGGTACCATCGTATTATTTTCAAAAATGGTGTCGTTTGGCAACGAATCATATATTAAATCTCCGTTAAAATCCCAAACATACGATTCTGCATTTGATGAAACATTCTCAAAGCTAACTGCTTCTGGAGAACAGCAAAGGGTTTTATCTACATTAAAATCAGCAACAGTTCTCGGTTTCATTGCTACCCAAACCGTTAACGTATCATTAGGAAAACAGGTTTGATCAACAACTACATCATACTTATGATTACCAATTGCAGGAGAAATTGTTGGATTTGAGATATTAGCATCACTAAAACTATTATCGGTTAGGCATTCCCATTTATAGGCCACTCCTCCAGTAGCTTGCAACTGAATTACATCGCCTTCACACCCTCCATCAACGTTTCCTTGCGAACCGGCAAAAAAGGCTTCTGCAGCACTTACATTAAAATCTGAAAAATAACCATAAAAATTATCCAGGTTTCCATTAATAATTGCAACATGAAACATATCAATTGAATTAGCAATAACAACAGGTTCATTTACATTTATAAAACCCGATGCATCAATTATTGCTGATTCCCAATCTGTATTTATAGACACATCGGTAAAACCAGCAAATGCAGGAGGTGGTGGACTTCCATTAAGAGTAAAACCTCCGGCAGCTCCTTTCCTTACCATAATTAACAAATAAAAATCTGAATCATCTGATCTATTAATTGCAACTTCAAAAGAACCGGTACATTTATCAATAGGTGGCAATATTGCTGCTGCCAATTGTGCGGGGTTTGCAGTAACATGATACACACATATTGGCATATCAGGGGGATTTGCATTCGGATAAAGAAATGTAGCAACATGAGTGGTTTTGTTAACTAAATCATAAGAATACTGTTCCCCTGCATCTAATGTTGTTTCATATACATTGTCAATATAAATAGGAGTGTTATCTTTTGTTGCCAAAATAAAAACAATCTCTTCGTCTGGTCCTGGTACTCCTGTCGTTCCTTTCATAGCAACATATTCCAAACCCAATATATTATTTGGCACTATTTGATCTGCCATATAATCAGGATTTCCTATAGTTGAACTATTTAAGTCATCGGTAGTTAATACAGCAATCTTATTTCCGTTTGTCCATACATGTGAACCGGCCAACTTATGCTGAGCAAGAGCACTAACCGGGTAAGGCCTGGCAGCAGGTGCAAACTCATCATAGGGTACAGCAACAAAAACCTGACCTTGAACAAGATCCACATCATATTGTACTCCTGCCAATTGAGGAGCTTCACCAACAACGTACATATCTTTTGAAGGTTTAACATGTACCTTTGTTATTCCTTTTTCTGTTGCTACAATTTGAATTGCCGAATAAATTAAAGAATCCCTGTAATCACCATTATCCACATTGTCAAAACGTGTTTGAAAAGGAACATAAAAATCAGTACCTAAAGCATTTTTTCCTTTTAATGAAATAATATCTCTATTATAGCGTGCTCCAATCTCAAAATAACAGGTAATTTCATTTGTAGCTTCAATTAACACACCTTTTTGCGAAACATTATTAATTTCCAAAAAATTTTCAAGCTTATCCAAATCTGAGCACCATTTAGTAAGGTTGGCATCATAACATGCACTACCTGCTGCCGCACCAGAATCGTCACAGTAATCATCATGATCAAAGCCGGCAGATGGAAAATCACTACGCCAAAATTCATAAGTCATAGTTGTATTGGCAGGTATATTCAGTACTACAGGAGTGAAAGTAAGATCTGCGGGCAAACTCAAAGTTACGGTACTTGGCAAACTAAAGGTAGTAAACCTAAAAATACCCGGTGCTCCTTTCCATTGAACATTAGCAACGCTACTGTGATGTACATTATTTATTTCGGGCACAACTGTCCAAAACTCGGTATCGGTTTGGGCTGAAACCAACCTTACTTGACACAACGAGAATAAGAAGATAATTATAAAAATAGGTTTTCTTTTCATTGTTCGTTTTTTACCATTGTACGCAAAAAAGCAACTTTAGTATACTTTATATCATACGATATGCATCAGTATTTAATTGGTTTTACCTCACGAAAAGATATATTCACCATCAAATAACAACCATTCGTCAATTCAAATAAAGCAATCGTTCGTTTAGTAAAAGAAAAAAGTTCGTTCGTTTTTTTTACTTTACTAATATAGTCTTTTTATACTCCTACGCAAAGTTGATTAATTTTGTTTTTAGCAACCACCTATATATCTCCATTAATTGATTAAATAGTTAGATGTATTATTCAAAAATAGCTAATTTCTAGCTATTTATATGCAATAATTAAAATCTTATTTTTTGACTAAAATTCTTTTTAAATTTAGTCAATGATTACTTGATATCTATCGGATCATAAACACTAGTCGGTATATTTTTTCAACATTAAAACACCCTTATCGACTAGAAGCTTAGTGTTAATAAAAAACTTAAGCTAATAATGATAGGTTATATCTATACGTTCTGTGAATTAATCATAAATAATACCTAATTGAATTTTTAATTGTCTTGTTTTTGTATTTTTGCTAGTAATTGAATTTGAGAATACAAAAATCTAAAATACCCGGGTTATGAAAAAGGCGCTTTATTTTGTTTTTATTTTTTTAGCTATTACTATTACTGGATTTTCACAAACAGTTTTATTTGAGGAAGATTTTGAAAACAATGGTAACCTTCCTGATGATTGGAAAAATACATATGTTTCAGATGATTTAAATTGGAGACTAGAAGATGGTGGACACACTAACAACCCATCAATTCCAAATTCTAGAAGACCCCCTGCAGCTCATAGTGGGGAGTATAATGCCCTTTTTGAGAAAAGTGATATTGGAACAATAATTACAAAACTTGTTACACCAGAAATTGATCTCTCAATTTCAATCAAACCTGAATTACGCTTTTGGTATTCTAATTATACCCGCACCTTACTTTCACCTGAGTACGAGAAAATTAGAATATATTATAGGTCAGTTGATGATCCTCATGGATATAATTGGGTATTAATTCATGAATTGTTAGAGCCAACTACTCTTTGGAATCAAAGTATTGTTTTAATACCTGATTCTGCCCATTTCTCAAATATAGAATTGGCATTTGAAGGAGAAATTGGCCCTGGATGGGGAGCTTGCATTGATGATGTAGAAATTATTGAAACAGGAATTCTTCCTAAATTCCTTGATGCTATTACTGCCAGCCAGCCCTTAACTCAGCCCATACCTACCAGTTCCAAAAACAATACTATTTTAAGACTCGACCTTAAAGTCAAGGGAAATGATGGGAATCTTTTCATTGACACTTTAAAACTCAATGCACTTTTAAACACTACTGAGGCAATTGGCACGAATGAATTAAAACTCTTTTTCACATCTTATTCTGAATTTTCTACACAAAATCCAATTTCAGCTGATATTAGTCTTACAGGTAATATTTTTACTTTAACAAATATTGATAAAAACTTGCCTTTTGGATACTCATATATTTGGATTACTACAGATATACCAGTAGATAATACACATACATTAAATGGTAAAAAAGTAGATTTCTCAATTTCAAAAAATAATATTATCGTAAATGGTCAAAAATATCCATTTACCGACTTAAACCCTTATGGATATAGAAGTATCACGGAATCAATATTTTATGATGACTTTGAAAATTCTTCAACTTGGACTCTTACTGGAGAGTTTCAAATTGACAGTGCTCGTGGACTTGGTGGTGCATATGGCAACCCTGACCCTGATTATGCTACTAGTGGCAGTAAAATTCTAGGAACAGATTTGACTGGTACCGGCATGTTAGGCGACTACGAAAATAATATTGCTGATAATGCATATTTAGCGACTCACCAAGAATTAAATTGTAAGTATTATAAAGATCTAAAACTACAGTTTTTTAAGTGGCTTAATATTGAAGTGGGCGATTCCGCTAAAATTCAGGTTGATATAAATAGCAGTAATGATTGGCAATCTGTATGGAGGAACAAAACCCTAATTATAGATGACAAATATTCAATATCTTCATATGACATTAGTAATATCGCTGACCGCCAACTTGTAGTAAACTCAAGATTTGTACTGGGCCCTACCAACAATACCTGGGCATTCTCTGGCTGGAATATTGACGACTATGCCGTTACCGGAACATTCGTTCATACCGATGCTGGAGTGCTAGCCTGGGTTTCACCTGGAGAAGGTTGCGGACATATTGCACCAGAAGAATTGGTAGTAAAAATTAAAAACTACGGATATGACGAACTTGCAGCACCTATCCCAGTAGAATTCTCAACGAATGGTGGCTCAACTTGGACTACTAACAACTACAGTTCGGCGCTGGCACAAGATGATACTGCCGAATTTACATTTACAAGCTTGATTGACCTTACCACTCCAGGGGAGCATCATATTATGGTTCGTACTGCATTCCCCGGTGACCAAGATAGCAGAAATGATGTATTTGACACAACGTTATATATTTTACCAACCTATTCACTGCCTTATGTTGAAAACTTTGAAAATGGTGATGGGTATTGGCAAGCTGGTGGTTCCGCTACATGGGAGCTTGGACTACCCAGTGGAACGATATTAAACACTGCTTATTCGGGAACAAAAGCCTGGGGTACCAATTTAGATGGGAATTACCCCGATAATGATAGCTGTTGGATTGAAAGCCCTTGTATTAGTTTGTTAAACATTACCAAACCCATTTTTGAGGCCATGATAAAAAGTCGTGCCGAAATTGACAAAGATGGATTAACCCTTATGTACTCCATTGATGAAGGCTTATCATGGAAACCAACTCCAAAAGTGGAAACATTTGCATGGAACTGGTACGATCAAAATATTGATGCTCTGGGTACCGCAGGTTGGGATTCTGTAAAAGCCGATTGGTTTATGGTACGTCAAACTTTACCTGCCGAAGTTGAAGATGTAAATCCGGTTAAATTCCGTTTGGTATTTGCCTCTGATGCCCAAAACAACAACGAAGGTTTTGCCGTTGATGATATTCGTATATACGAAGCACCTACCGACGCAGGGGTACTAGCTATTTCTTACCCGCCCGACACCTGCTATTTGGGAACCGCAGAACATATTAAAGTTGCTATTAAAAACTACGGAATACGAGACTTTAAACCCAGCGACAACTTAATTACAAGCATAAAGCTTGACAATGAATTATTGTTTACCGAAACATTTAACGTAAGCAGTAATGTAGCTTACCTCGACACCGTTCATTTCACTTTTACCAATACCATTAATATGCGCGATAGCGGTGCATACAACTTTATTGTTTATACTGATATTATTGGCGATTCAAGCCAATACAATGGAGGTGTTGTAAACGACACATTAATAACAACCATACGTGTAAATGGTGAACCTGATTATACTTTGGGACCTGATATTGGGACTTCATCACCTGACACTGTTGATATTTTTGCAGGATCAGGATATTCTAATTATACTTGGGCATCAGCTACCAGTTTAACTCCTGACACATCTGCTAATTACGATACTTTAATAAACGTTGGCACAGGCTGGGTAGCAGTTACTGTTAAAAATGCAAATAACTGTTTTGCTAAGGATACTATTAACATTCTTCCTTCAACAACCAATTTAGGTGTTATTGAAATTTTAAATTTCGATACTATATGTTTTAATGCAGCTACCCAACCTTTAAAAGTAAAAGTTAGAAACTATAGTTCTGACACGGTTTATAGAAATGGAACTTCAATTCAAATTGGATATCAGATTAATAGTGAAGAGAATGTAATTGAAACCTTTACTTTCCTAAGTCCAGATACTTTAAGTTCAGATATTCTTGACACCTTAACATACGAATTTACTAATCAGCCTATTTTTAGCGAAGCAGGAACAATGCATATTAAGTGTTTTACTGTATTTACTCCTGAAATAGACTATAGCAATGATACTACTGAAAAAACCATAGAAATATGGCCAATACCAATTATTGATTTAGGAGAAGATACAGTATTTACCAATACTCCTTTGATTATTACGCTAGATGCTGGTGAAGGGTTGAAGGATTATAAATGGCAAGAATTAGCACCCTCTAGCGCTTATACATTTTCTATTACTAGCGAAGAATCAAACAAATATTATGTACAAGCTGAAGATACCAATAATTGCAGTTTCATTGTAAGCGATACTACATGGATAATTACCGATGATTGGAAATTAGATACAATTCTAACTCCTGCAAATACATGTACGCATTCTACAGCAGAAGCAATTTCATTGAAATTATTAAACAACAGCGAAAACACTTATGCAGCCGGATTTAAAATTCCCGTATTGCTAACTTTGGATGATTCTACCTTTAAGGATACTATAAGCTTAACTGCGCCAGTTAGTCCAAACACAAATTACACTCATACCCTTTCTAGCACAGTAGATTTAAGTAGTATTGGTGAGTACGAATTTTCGGCTAAACTCAAACCTTTTAATGATATTGACAGTACCAACAACAGCTATTCAAAAGATATTGAAACTTATGGTGTTTATTATGTTGATCTAGGAGCTGACAGTATTGTTACCAAACAAGCGAGTGACATCTTACTAGACGCTTCAGATCAGTTTGCAACTTATTCTTGGAATATTGGTTGGAATCAACCCACTTATCAGATTTTAAGTGATGAGTCGAAACTCTACAAAGTAACTACTACTGATGAACATAACTGCGCAACATCAAGTGATTCTGTTCAAATTCTAGCTTCAGATGTATCTATCATTGAAATTAAATCGCCACGAAGTGCATGCACTCTAGGAAATGCAACACAAATATCGTTCGTACTTAAAAACGATGGTAACGATGTATTAGCTGCTGGCACTGCTATGAGCGTTTACTATAAGCTTGATAATGGAATTTGGATTGAAAAACCATTTACCCTACCATATGACTTAGCTCCAACAAAAACAAAAATTATTACAGTAAACGAAAATATTACATTAGAAAGTAATATCTCATACGATTTCACTTTAGCTGTGCGGTATAGCAATGATTTCTATTTTGAAAACGACACATTAAACACTACTATTTTTGAATTTGACAAACCATCAATTAATCTTGGCCCCGATGTTTACACACAAGAAGCCGACACCATTACATTACAAGCACAATTAGGTTTTGCCAATTATCAGTGGCAAGATTTCTCAAAAGAAACCTTTCTCAACATTACTGATTCTGCTTCGGCAACCTATCATTGTTTAGTAAATAATGCTTACGGTTGCATTGGAGCCGACACTGTTAATATCTTCACTTACGATATTGGAATAGGATCAATCAATAGCCTAAACAATTGCAATATCTCAGTAAGTAATTTGGTTACTGCAAACATTATAGTAAATAGCTACGACACCTTACTTATGGGTGATACACTAATAACTAAATACAACTTTTCAGGAACCGAAGTTACCGAAACCGTTACCCTTACCGATTCACTCTTCAACAGCAAACCATACCCCTATACCTTTACCACCCCGTTTGCAGTAAGCGACACAGGAAATTATAGCATTACATGCAGTGTTGAAATGGCTAACGAAGTAGATTCTAGTAACAATAGTGCCGACACTACTTTCAGAATTGGTGCCTACTCGTTTGATTTGGGCTCAGACATTATAAGCAACCTAAACTCCGAAACATTAGATGCCGGAAGTGGCTATGCCGCCTATTTATGGAATGAT
>JAQICC010000222.1 GCA_027858735.1 Salinivirgaceae bacterium | reverse complement strand
TGAAACCATAGATGGGCACAGTCTTACATAAAATATATTTTCACCCAATTGGGTGAAAACGAAATTAGTGTTAATTCGTGTAATTCGTGGCCTCAAAGAATCCGCTTGCGGATTTAAGGCTTATGTAAATGGCAGGGCATTTTGCCTTCTATGACAAAAGAGGGCAGTTAAAGTTGCAAAATAAAGCATCTTAAAGCATATAAACCCAACTTACTACCACTGCATGATACTTGACTTATATTCACAATAAAGGAGCAACGAGGGGTCAAATCCATACCAACTCCGAAGTAAAATAGTGTTAATATTTAAATTGTAATAAAATGGGTAAAATTAGTCAAGGAATCTTAGGAGGATTCAGAGGTAAAGTAGGAAATGTAATCGGTGGTAACTGGAAAGGCATTGACTATATGAGAGTAAAGCCCGCTAGTGTGGCAAATCCTAAAACTGAGGGACAAGTAGGTCAGCGTAACAAATTTTCAACAGTGTTGCAATTCTTGCAGCCCATGAAAGACCATGTAAAAATTGGGTTTAAAGACTTTGCAATTAAGAAAACTGAGTTTAATAGTGCAATGTCCTATAATCTAAATAATGCAGTTATAGGCGATGCTGAGAACGCTTCTATAGACTATTCAAAGGCATTGGTTACCAGAGGGAGTTTATCTCCTGTAAGAGGTTTTACAGCTGGATCTGATTTAATAGGACAGTTACAAATGACTTGGACCAACAACTCTGATGAACAGAATGCAAATCCTAATGATAAAGCTTTTGTATTGGTTTATAATGAAGGAAGAGGCGAGGCTATTTCTTTAATTTCTAAAGTTAAACGTACTGTGGGTAGTTTGGATATTACATTGCCGGATAATTATCAAGGTGAAAATGTTGAGGTGTTCTTGTCGTTTATAACAGCTGATGAAAAAAGCGTTTCAGAAAGTAGATATGGTGGTTCGGTTACTGTTATGGCTAATTAGTCAATAGTAGGTAATTCATTTATACTGAGTTCTTTTTGTTTGCCACTCTCTTGTTAGGGTAATGCCATTTACTTAAGCAATTTTGATCATAAATTCCCCCTCTGTCCTTTGGACATCTCCCCCAGGGGAGAACTAAGATAGTGAGCTAAATGCTGAATTTAAAGTTTAAGGTAATCAATAAGGCTTAATCGGAGCTTAGTCTTCCCCCGGGGGAAGTGCCTGAAAGGCGATGGGGGAATTTAGAATAACCTTAAGTAAATGGCATTACTTGTTAGGGGGTGGTTTTTTTATTGTCCTAAAAGTATGCAAATAGTATGCAAATAAAAAAGCCACTTACTTTTGATTATTGTAAGTGGCTTATTATGAGTACCGAGAGGCAGGCTTGAACTGCCGACCTCAGGATTATGAATCCTGCGCTCTAACCAGCTGAGCTACCTCGGCATATTTTCTGATTAGCGGGTGCAAATATAACACAATATTTTAATTCAAAAACAAATCATTAAAAAAAAATAGTAGCAGATTGCAGAGTCTTATTTTCTATTTATAAATCAGCGTTTTGTCGCATTTTTATTATTTAAGGTAAACGGGTAATTAGGTGAGTTGATATCTATATATTTCATCACGAAAGCCTTCGGGATCGCAACTTGCCTCGCCGGACAGGCAGGCGAAACAGTACCTGTTCTGCAATAACGAAATGCATTAAAATAAAAGCACCCGGCAATTTTCTTAATAATTATTTTACATTATCAAATTGCCTTTTAAAATTTATGAATTAGTCAGGTAGATTGTTGAAGCCTTTCAAACCAAGAGTTATTACTATAAATTTTATTCGCAATATATTTTCCATAAAATTGAACTGTTTTCAGTATGAAATTCTGTTCATGTTTTTCTTAATTGTATGTTTGTAAGTAGCATTATTCTAGTTGTTTATGTTTAACAACTCTATAATGTTGTCATTTTATTTTTATCATACTAAGGTTTTATAATCTTTTTTACATATATTGCAAAAAACACACTAAGACAGGAGAGATGATGAAAGAAAAATATCAGTTAGAATTCAATATAAATTCATCGCACAAAGTACTTTTTAATAGACTAAGTACTGCAGGTGGTTTGAATGAATGGTTTGCTGATAATGTGCGAGTTCAAGGTAAAGTATATACTTTTGAATGGAGCGGTACGGAGCAGCAGGCTGAGATGGTTAATAGAAAAGACATGAAGTACGTTCGCTTTCATTGGCTCGATGATGATGATGATAATTCATATTTTGAGTTTAAATTGAATGTTGATGAATTAACCGGAGATATGGCATTAATAGTAACGGATTTTGCTGAACCCGATGAAATTCAAGATGCAAAAGAATTGTGGGAAAGTCAGGTATCAGAATTGAGGCATATTTTAGGTTCATAACTCAGATAGATAAAATTAAAAAACATATTAATATTGCAAATTCCTCAAGATTGAGGAATTTTTTTTATTTAATAATGTATTTTTGTTGGCATTATTGTTGAGAATGTCAAGCAATTATAAATCATTAAAAGCTGAAGCGTGAAAAAGCTGCACATTTTTGTCTTAAAATCATATATAGGACCATTCATACTTACTTTCTTTATAGCGCTGTTTCTATTGTTAATGCAATTTCTATGGAAATACATTGACGATTTAGTAGGTAAGGGGCTTGAGTTCAATGTTATTGTTGAACTAATGCTTTATGCATCAGTGAGTTTAGTGCCAATGGCATTACCTTTAGCTATTCTGTTAAGCTCTATCATGACCTTTGGCAATATGGGCGAACATTATGAGCTTATGGCCATTAAATCGTCAGGCATAAATCTTTTTCGAATAATGATGCCCCTAATTATACTTATTACTTTCGTAGCATTTGGAGCATTTTTTTTTTCAAATAATGTAATGCCTTATACCAACCTTAAAATGGGTTCATTGCTTTACGATGTTAGAAAACAACGCCCAGAGGTTTCCATTAAAGAAGGGGTATTTAATGATTTGCTCGAAGATTATGTAATAAAAGTGGCCAGAAAAAATAAAAACACATCCATGTTGTATGATATTATGATTTATGATCATACGGATAAAGAGGGCAACCGAAAGGTTACTATTTCCGATTCAGCAACAATGGAAGTAACCACCAATAATAAATATATGATACTTACTATGTATCATGGTCAAAGTTACGATGAGCTTATAGAGAAGAATAAAAGACGTAAACAAAAAGAATATCCTCACCAAATTACATCATTTAATAAACAGCGTATTTTAATTGATATGTCGGGTTTAGGTTTTGAACGATCTGATGAAAAATTGTTTAAAAATCATTACCAGATGCTTAACCTAGATCAATTGGAATATGCTATTGATTCTTTAGAAAATAAGTTTTTGGGCAGAGAACTTACTTTCGTAAACAATTTAAAGAAGAACAACTATTTTAAACGCTTAAGTTTAGCTACTGATGGCAGTAATTGGTACGAAAAAGATACTGTTGTAATGGAGCGCATGAATGTTGATAGTTTATTTATGTCTCTTACTGCTGCTAGGCAAAGATCGGTTTTTGAACATGCTAAAAATTATGTTCGGAGTACCCAGTCATTCATAGGATCAACATCAAGTGAGTTTAATGGTAAAATGAAATGGATAAAACGTCATGAAATTGAGTGGCATCGTAAGTTCACATTGTCGTTTGCTTGCATTCTATTATTTTTTATTGGAGCACCTCTGGGGGCAATAATCAGAAAAGGTGGATTAGGCATGCCAGTCGTGGTTTCGGTTTTCTTTTTTGTAATCTACTATGTAATTACCATGAGTGGTGAAAAATCGGCAAAAATCGGTGAATGGGATGCTTGGCTAGGAATGTGGATTTCAGCAATTATTTTATTTCCGCTTGGAATATTTTTAACCTATAAAGCTGCAACCGATTCCGTTATTCTTGATATTGAAACATACTTAAAACCATTTAAACGACTTTTCGTGTTACATAAAAAGGTTATGTCAGCAATTGAAAAATCGCGAGGTGAAAATCCTTTTGAAGAGTTAAGTAGTAATGAAGAAGCTAATGAAACAACAGAATCGTAAGCTGTGAATATTCTATTTTTATGCCATAAAATGCCCTATCCGGCAAACGATGGTGGAACCATTGCCACCCTTAATATGATTGTGGGATTTGCTGAACATAACGATAAGGTTACCGTTCTAGCAATGCAAACTCAAAAGCATTCATATTCAGTAAAAAATCTTCCTACTAATCTAACAAGTAAAATCAATTGGAATCAAGTATTTGTCGATACCAGAATAAAACCGGCAAAGGCTTTTATTAACTTATTATTCTCAACAAAACCTTATAATGCAGTCAGGTTTGAATCAGTTCAGTTTAAGGAGCAATTAATTGAGTTATTAAAAAATCGAAAGTTCGATTTGGTTCAACTTGAAGGAGCATATTTAGATTCGTATGTGAGTGTTATTCGGAAATATAGTAGCGCTAAAATATCTCTTCGGGCTCATAATGTGGAACATGAAATTTGGGAGCGTTTAAAAGAGAATGAGCCTTCGCTTTTTAAAAAGGTTTATTATAAGATTTTATCAAAGCGGGTAAAAAAATTAGAAAGCAAACTGTTAAATAGAATTGATTTTCTAGTACCTATTACCGAACGCGATTCCAAAGTTTTGGATACCCATGGTAGCATTAAAACTAAAGTGTCGCAAACCGGAATGCCTAATTCTAAATTTCGCAAAAAGAATCCAAAGTATTTAAAATCGGTATTTTATATTGGAGCACTTGATTGGATTCCAAATCAAGGAGCTATACAATGGTTTCTTAGCGAAGTATGGAACAAACTTCAAGGAGAGTTCCCTGATTGGGAATTTGTAATTGCAGGGAGAAATGCTCCTAATTCATTTGAATCGTATTTGAAAACTCAGAAGGTAAAATATATTGGCGAAGTTGCTAGTGCTACTGATTTTATTGATGACCACAATATTATGCTAGTCCCATTACTCTCAGGTAGTGGCATGCGAATAAAAATTGTTGAGGGAATGGCAAGGGGTAAGTGTATCTTGACCACAAGCATTGGGGCTGAAGGCATTCCTGCACAAAACGGAAAAAATATTTTTATTGAAGATCAACCAGAGCAAATGGCAAGCGTATTGAAAAATTTGATGGGAAATAACAACCAAATTGAAAGATGTGCCGAAAATGCTTTTATCTTTGTTCAGCAAAATTATAATAACCATGTTATTATTAATGAACTTAGAAGGTTTTATGCCAAACACTTAAGCATTTCATGATTGTTTTTACTTTTCTTTTCTGGACACTGGTTTTTATTGTTTTCTACTCTTATTTTGGGTATCCCATATTACTTTTTGTAATTTCTAAATTCAAAACTAAAAAACATAATTTCGATATAAATTCGAATTATGAACCAATGGTTACTCTTTTTGTAGCTGCCTATAATGAGCAAGATAATGTAGACGCTAAAATTTCAAACTCTTTAGAACTCGACTACCCCAAAGATAAACTTGAAATGGTTTGGATTACCGATGGATCGGATGACAATACGAATGTTTTGCTTGAAAATTATCCGGTAGTTAAAGTTTATTTTGAACCTGAACGAAAAGGAAAAATAAATGCCATGAACAGAGGTATGAAGTTCGTGAAATCTGAAATTGTAATTTTTTCTGATGGCAACACGCTATTGAGTAAGGAGGCTGTTCGTGAAATTGTGAATGGATTCAAAAACCCCAAAGTTGGATGCATAGCTGGCGAAAAACGAATTGATTTATCGGGCAAAGAGGCTGCCGCAGCTTCTGGCGAGGGATTTTATTGGAAATACGAATCGTGGATTAAAAAACTTGATGCTGAAACCGGATCATGTATTGGAGCAGCAGGTGAACTTTTTGCTATTCGCAAAGAGTTGTTTTTTAATGTGGAGTCCGATACAATTTTAGATGACTTCATCATATCACTAACAATAGCTTTGCAGGGGTATAAAATTGATTATACACCCAAAGCTTATGCTATTGAAAAAGCCTCGGTAAGCGTAGCTGAAGAAATGAAACGAAAGGTTAGAATTGCTGCCGGAAGTATTCAAACTTTGGTAAGATTACGGGCACTTCTAAACATTTTTAAAAATGGGTTTTTAAGTTTTCAATATTTTTCACATAAAGTTATGCGCTGGGTGGCAACCCCTGTTAGTTTAGTGTTGTTGCTACCTATTAATATTTACCTTTCTATTTACAGTAATTTATATGCCAATATATTATATGTTCATTTACTTTTCTATTTAATAGTAGCTATTGGATGGTTACTTAAAGATAAAAAAACAGGAATAGGCATAGTTTTCATACCTTACTATTTTTTCATTGCCAATTTATCCATGTGGCTTGGCTTTTTCCGATATATTAAAGGTGCCCAGTCCGTGAATTGGGAACGTGCTAAACGGTCTCAGTAATTTACATGGATTGAAGAAGTACTCCCCTCAGTCCTTTGGAGAGCTTCCTCAGTGTAGCTCTGGTTTTTAAAAAATGTATATGATAACTAGAAGATACTCATTTTTTAGCAAAGCCACTTATTGGTCTCATTCGTAGTAGTCAAACCTATGGTACTTTCAGTCCATAGTGGTTTAGTTATTATTCTCCTGATAGAGGTGACGACAAGAGGTAATGCCATTTACTTAAGGTTTTTAGAATATTAATTCCCCCATCGCCTTTCAGGCACTTTACCGAAGCTAGTTCGGCACGACCTGTTCCGAATTTATTTCGGAAGACTCCTCAAGGGAAGACTTAGCTCCGATTATAGATACCACCAAACTTTCCGATGTGGTAGCCCGCTCACAAGTACTGTTCGCCCCAGCGACAACTTGTTCCGATCTTGTATCGGGAGCCAGAGGGGGGAATAAAACTCAATTGCTAATTTCATTACCAACAACAAAACACTACAACTAAAAGGCGACAATGCTCCATCTAGGGAAACTGTTTTGCTGCTGCGGACTGAGGGGTAATACTAGATCAAAATTACTTAAGTAAATGGCATTACGACAGGCGGAGAGGTAATTAAGTGTAGTTGGAATTTAAATTTAAATGCGTTTAGTATGTTTAACATGAAGAATCAAAGGAAATCTTTAAATAATTTAATTACTTTTGCAGCAAATTTTAAAGCATAATAGGGTAATGGCTGAAAATAAAGAGTTGGAGATAAAGTTGAATACAATTGAAGAGGCTATCGAGGATATAAAAAACGGTAAACTTTTAATAGTAGTTGACGATGAGCAGCGCGAGAACGAGGGTGATTTTGTTGCAGCAGCTGAACTTATGACATCTGAAATGGTTAATTTTATGGCCACTCATGGTCGTGGATTAATTTGTGCACCCATTACTGAAGAACGCTGTGCTGAGCTCGATCTTGAATTAATGGTGGGAAAAAACACATCACTTCATGCTACTCCATTTACTGTTTCTGTTGATTTAAACGGACAAGGTTGTACCACAGGAATTTCTGCTAACGATAGAGCTAAAACCATTAGAGCTTTAGTTGATAAAAATACAAAACCTGAAGACTTAGGTCGTCCTGGACATATATTTCCATTAAAAGCAAAAGCAAGAGGAGTAATTCAGCGTGCAGGCCATACTGAGGCAATTGTTGATTTGTCACGTTTGGCCGGATTGCAACCTGCTGGTGTATTGGTTGAAATAATGAACGAAGATGGCTCTATGGCTCGTTTGCCGGAGCTAATGGAAATTGCCCAGAAGTTCAATCTGAAAATTATTTCTATTGAAGATTTAATTGCCTATCGCATACAAAAGGAAAGTTTAATTGAAAAAGGTGAAACAGTAAAACTGCCTACTGAATTTGGTAACTTTAAGCTGGTTCCCTTCCTTGATAAAACGATGAATCAAGAGCACATGGCCATAGTTAAAGGAACATGGGAGCCAGGTGAACCTGTGCTTGCACGAGTGCATTCATCGTGTATGACTGGCGATATTTTTGGTTCAATGCGCTGTGATTGTGGCCCTCAGCTGCATAAAGCAATGGAAATGATTGAAAAAGAAGGCAAAGGAGTAATTGTGTATATGAATCAAGAGGGGCGAGGTATTGGCCTTTTTAATAAAATAAAAGCCTATAAGCTTCAAGAACAAGGTATGGATACTATTGAGGCTAACCTGGCACTGGGATTTGATGAAGATGAACGAGATTACGGTGTAGGTGCTCAAATTCTGAAAGAATTAGGGGTAACTAAAATGCGCTTATTAACAAACAATCCAGTTAAACGAATTGGTTTAGAGGGATTTGGAATAGAAATTATTGAAAATGTAAATCTTGAGGTTCCTACGAATCAACACAATCAATTTTACATGCAAACCAAACGCGATAAAATGGGGCATTTTCTACATTTAATGCCATTAGATAAGAAGAAATGACAATTAAACCCCTCAATGTGGGTTATACCTGCCGTCAGAGTTTACGGCGGGCAGGTTGCTGCGAAAAATAAAAGGTTTATCAAATTGAACCTCGTCTGCTTGCAGCGAGGTTGTTCATTAAAGCCGCCTAATAGCGGGCTTTTTATTGGTCTCATTAGTAGTTAAAACTATGTACTTTAGTGCATCTCGCTTTAGCTTCTAAAAATTTTACGTGATATTAGAGCCTAGACTTTAGATATTACCTAAGTTGAGCGATTCGAACAAAGTGAAGAGGCGCTTTACTTAGGTATAACCCTCCCGACCTCCGGTACGGGACAGGCTGACCTAGGAATTGTTGGTTTTCA
>JAQICC010000210.1 GCA_027858735.1 Salinivirgaceae bacterium | reverse complement strand
ATATAAGGATAATCCTTATTTTCAATATTATTTAGCCATAAATCAATTAATTCATTCTCAAAATTTTTATCATCTTCAACTTTTATGTAAGATTTCCAAACTTTATGTAGCATTTTTATCCCATTAATTTTTTCCATTGTAAAAAGAAAAGATTTGTCAAAATTACTATACCATTGAGCATTATAAATTGAAAGATATTGGTAGCCTTCAATAAGATTTAATAGAAACTTTTTTGTTTGTATAAATTTCTCGTCTATAAGTAAGAATATTTGGGACAATTTATGAATAGTAGATTCAACTGATTGAGATTTATCATTTATCCATTCAACAATATTATCTTCATTGCTACAAGCTGAGATTACATTCAAACATGGAATTTCATTTTCTCTTACTCCCAATGAAAAATACACATGCCATTTTGCAGGAGAAACGATTTTATTACTGTTAAAATGTACTTCTTTGTTTTTCCATATTCCTGAATCATTGTAGAATGATTCAATATGTAATAGTTCATTTAATATTTGAAAGGCTATATCTTTTAAAGCTATATTATCTTTTAAGTTTTCATTTAAAATACTATTTAATTGCTTTCTAAAATCTGGATTTATTTCATCCCTTATAGCCTCAAAGAAGGAGTGAAATATAAAATAAACATCTTCAATCTTTAACTTTAATAAATTTAATAAGAATAAGTCTCGAAAGTCAGTATCTGCATTTAAATGACTATAATCGACCCATAAAGCGTTCAGAAAACGTATTGCATCACGATGAGTTTTTACAACAGTTTTCAAATGCGAAAGGTTATTATCGACTACGTTTTCGAAACCTTCTATGGAGAATTTATCTTTATGAGATTTAACAAATCTTAATAAGTGTACATATTCAAATTGTGGTAATTTAAATTCATATTGAATAATTTTATGTATGTATTCTTTATTTTTTTCTTTGTCGCCATTATCTGATACTGTTGTAGTAATATATTCTTTATCATAGGTTGCCAAAAAACAAGTTTTTTGGAAATTCGCTATATTTCTTATTAGTCTAAATACCTCTAGAATTTCTTCTTTCTGCAGTCTATCAAGATCATCAATCGTTACTATTATTGAATTTCCAATTTCACCAATACATTTATTGATACTATCATATTTATCGCTGGCAATTTTGTTTTCAACTTGTTTCAGCGTTTTTACTGCCTTTTTTATTAATGAATTTTCAGAAGTTTCTGCAAGAATATTAATATACTGGCTTATTTCATTTTTGAGTACTGCGTTATATTTTCCAAGTTGTGATGCAAATTGATTTAAAAAATCTTCAACAATATGTTCCTTAGATGCACATTTCCATGGTTCGAATGAAACTAAAATTATATTTGAATCTAATTTTGCTAGTTTTTCTATTTGATTTAACAAAAAAGATTTGCCGCTTCCCCATTCACCTGAAATTCCAACGCCTAAGGCAACATTATTGTTTTGAATACTGTTTGTTATCTTTTCATATAAATCAAGAGCAAATTTATATCTATCTAATTCATCCTCTTTGTCTTTATAAGTATCAATAATAAATCCTTCAAGTAATTCAACATCTTGGATACTCTTAAGTCTGTTATAAAAATGAAATAATACAAGAAGTCCACCAATAAAAGCTATTCCATCTAAATATGCGATTTCGGTACTAAAAAAAGTAAGGAAATTCCAGCTAGAATTATTAAAAATCCTTTCATAAAAAAATATGAGTAAGTAAAGAATGATAAAATTTATCATAAATTTTTCCAAACGATATTTAAACAATACCTGTTTTAATACTACCAATAGGCTAATCCAAATTAATCCTATAACAAATAACCAATTAATGGCGCCTTCATCTAAAATTTTTGAAAAAATTGGTTGAGCAAAATTGATAGCTAAATATCGTGAAAAATTAAGGTTTATATATATTATTAAAATTGCAGCTAATCCTAATAACAGCTTTAGATTGGAATGATTTAAGAAATCGTAAATTTTGGTCGCAGAATTATTTTTTGAATTCATTTCTTAAGTTTTTTATGCCTTTTTAAAATTTTACCTCTCCACTATCACCCCATTCTCCACATCATACCTATACTTAACAACCTCACCACTAATAATTAAAGCAACTGCTTGTTCAATTACATCAAACGGAGCAATAAACCATTCACGGGGTGTGTGGCGTTTGCCTTTTTCGTCGAATACATCAGCTTCGAGGCAGCTAGTGCCAAAGAAGTTGTGTATGAGCTGCTCAAACGTACGAGGGTTCATATTGTAGCATTTCCAACCAGCAATGTAGTGTACCGGACTCATTAAATAAGTAGGTTCCTTTTCTGCATTTTTTATGCGTTCGGTAACTTCTGTTCTTGAAAAGCCTATTTTGTATAAGTCTGGAATTGAAGCGATTTTTTCATCGGTACTTTTTGATTTCAATACATAGATATAACCTGCCTCTTCATCTTCCTCAGTTATATTATTGAAATTATCAAGAAGCTTATCTTCATGTTCTGTTACTCGTCTACCATCTTTATATAAACTTGCGGAAAGCGAACGAAGTAGCATATCCGATTCTGTACCGTTCTCAAATATGCATCTTAATCTAGCATTTCCTCTTCTTTGTTCGTCAAATTCTTTATCGCCAATTTCAGATATATATAATAGAATTCCATTTAGTACAAAAAAATATCCTTTGTCAATTTGTTGTTCGTTTTTAAATTTCGTGAGTTTTCTTTTACCACTGGATAAATCAGCCTGACAATCTATAAAATGCTGCTCAAATTTTTCAAAATCTTTACAAGGCTTGCGCTTTGCAATGTAATCGGGCATTGATGTTTCTTTTGGAGTATGTTTGAAATCAAACAACCCTTCGGAATCATCGTCAAGAATGTCTAAACCATCCGTATTTAAAATATCGTCTATCGACTCAATTATTTTTGGTGGTGCTTTTTTATAGGTGCCTCTGGGCTCATTGGCAACATTCGATACAATACTTGATAATAAACCATGTCTATCTTCAGATTTCAGCAAATTGGCTTTCTCCGGATCATCGCGTAAGCCTTTTAATCGAAAATACAATTGCGATTCTGAAACGTTGGCCATGTTGGGTTCTGGTTCTTTTCCATTATTATCAACAAAGTCGTTGATTTCCTGAAAATTGGCCAACAAACGTTCATCGGCTGTTTTTGCAGCAGATTGCCTCGCCTTTACATTTAATAAACCTAAAGGATCGTTTTCAAATATATCGTTTAAAACTTTATCCTTATCCATTTGCTTGGGCTCGTTTGCGTTTCTCTTCTTTCAGGTAAATAATGCATTCAGCCATACGTTTTTCCAAAGGGTCACCAGAACTTAGATTGGGCTGTCTGTTATAAAGTTTAACAAATTCCTGAATCTTGGGCCATAGAATTTTCGCCTCTTCAAAATCCATTTTTATACGCGTTGCCTCAATGGTTTCCTGAATTACTTTCAACACTTTGGTGGTTACCGATTTTGAAAGTACTTCAAAGGCTTTTTGGAAAGGATTCACGGTATCAATCAAGTCGATATGTAAGTCGTCAATATCCACAAAGCTAGCTGCCATTCGTATAAAGCGCTTATCATTCTCTTGTTTATTATCACCATCCCCTTCCTTTGGTATATTTTTAATCATATTCCCAAAGGCTGACGCTTCATCATCGCTAAGTTCAGGATAGACTTGTTTTACAATTTTGGGTATTAAAGCCTTTTTTATATCGCCTGCATTTGGATTTTCATTTAATGCTTTTTGAATTTCCGCATCATTTTTTATGGCTAATTTGATTTCCTTCAAATCAACAATGGAGCCGTTTTTTATTACTGATTCGAGCACAACAAATTGCCTGATCTCTTCTACTTGTTCTTCACTTAAATCGGGATATTTTTTTGCAATTACTTTCGGAATTAAAACCTTATTAATGACTTCTGGATCAACATTTCCAGGCATTGCTCTTAGCATGTCATCATCTTGTAAAACGGTTGCTTTTAAGTCGTTTAAATCTTGTTCTATAATATCTTTAACCCGTTTTGAACTGGGTTCTTTTAAGCCCCGTATTTTAATTTCTCCAGTATTTGGCTTATCGTCATCTGAAACTTTGGTTTTAAACTTCCAGTTGGGAGCCAACACTTGTTCCATTAATAAGGATGCGGTTATGGCTTTTAGCATGTTGTTTACTGAAAGTTTAACCAAATCATCGGCAGCATCGGGCTGGGCAATAAGGTTGGTAAATTGGGCATGGATTTTATTCTCACTATCGCGAGTTGCTCGACCAATAATCTGAATTATTTCGGTTAACGATCCTCTATATCCTACCGTAAGTGCATGTTCGCAATAAGGCCAATCGAAACCTTCTTTGGCCATACCCAGTGCTATAATTAAATCCATATCGTCAACAGACTTAATCTGCCGTAAATAATTGACCATTCTATCACGATCTTTAGAATTATCTTCAACCAAATCGGCCACTTTTAATATTTTACCGTCTGGGCGCTTTACATGTATTACTCCCGTTTCAGAATCTTGCTTAATTACATCGCCAATGGCATCTATAATAAAACCTACTTCGTTGTGTTTGTCTTTGGTTGATTCCCCGGAATTAACATTGGGTATATGTACAATGGTTTTTTTGTTGGTATCTAATACTTCTAAAATAGCCTGGGTGTATCGGCCTTGGTAAAAATGGTAGCCAATGCCCAACGATTTTAAATAATTGTAGCCATTAAGCTGTTCGTAATAGTTATAGGTAACTTTGGTGAATTTGACTTCCATATCGGGCAATAAAATAGGAACGCTATCGCCCCGAAAATAAGATCCTGTCATGGCCACAACATGAGCGGTTGATTTTTGCATAATGTTACGCAGCAAATCGCCCAAGCGATTGTCAGCATCGACAGATACATGGTGAAATTCATCAATGGCCAATAAAGTAGCGTTAAAAACGGATTCTTCCAGTTCTTCACAAGCAAAACGAAGCGTAGCATGGGTACAAATAAGAATCTTTTCATCCGATTTCATAAAGTTGTGAAAAGCCTGCACTTTGCTTTTGCTTCCATCGCTACCCGGAGTACAAAGGTTGTACATATCGTTGGGTTCCCAATTGGTATAAAAGCCATAAGTTTTAAGATCGGTAGGTGCGAAGGAACTGCCAATGGAGCGTTCAGGCACAGCTACAATGACTTTTTTAAGTCCTTGATTTACCAATTTATCCAAGCCTAAAAACATTAAGGCTCTGGACTTCCCAGAAGCAGGAGGAGCTTTTAATAACAAGTATTGTGCATCACGTGCTTCAAAAGCCCGGGCTTGCATATCGCGCATGCCGTATTGGTTGGTGCTTTTGCTTTCTCCGGTTTGATTGTATTTTACATTTACTATATCGGGCATGGTGTTTATTTTATCTAAACTTTTATTAATGATGTTTATTTTTAACAATTAATTGCTGAAAAATAAACTATATATCAGATTATCAGCTTTGTTCATGATTTTATTTTTGATTTTATTTTTGGTTTATTTTTTTTTGAACAAATTGTAAGTTCTATTCCTTTTCGCTCCTTCTGTCACAAGAGTTCCATTATCAACCATTCTATATACTGTTTTCTTTATATCATCGGCTGGAACTTCTACCAACCGAGTCTGGATATCAGACAAGCCACTTGTGCCATTATACTTCAAACCTTCCACAATTAAAGCCTCCAGCTTGTAAGGTTCAAGTGTTTTAAGTGATGGTGCGATATCTAGTTTTGCTTGTTTAAACAGCTCTGGGTTTAATAAGTATTCCGTTCCTTTTTTTATGCCTTGAGTGGCAATAATACCCTTGTTAACTAAAGTGCCAATCCACGAACGCATTTTATCATCGGTATTCAGTTGCAACTTAATTGCCAATTGGGTTGAAAGTATTTTCTTTTCGGTTGCTATTATACCTAGTGAAATGTATTCTCTTTGGGTTAGTTTAAAATGCTTATCAATATAATCAAGTATAGATATAACATTTGGGTTTATAGAGCTTGAATAAACAGTAACTGCTACTTTGTTAAAAGCATTTTCAATTTCAGGTAATGGTTTTGCATCCATTGCCAGTTTTTCATATACTAAATCGTAACCTGAACCTTCACCCTCCATGAGTTTTAATGAACTCAATAGTTGTATTAAATGCGGATTGCGACGGTGTCGCTCATGCAAAATATTGTCTTTAGTAATACCCAAAGGAAAACCACCAGGGCTTGTTATTGTAAGCTTATTTGGATATACTTCGATAAAAACATCGCCTGAAATGGTGTATTTTTTATGGGCAATGGCATTTATTAATAATTCCCTGACTACCTCTTTCGGATATTGACGTATATTTTTACGAAACAAACCATCGGGTATTTCAGTATTGTAAGTAAGCTCAACAGCCTCTTTTTCTATTTCGAGCAGCAACTCTTTGGGACTATGCAAATGAAAGTGCCATTCGTATTTTCTAATTTTTACCGCTAACTCATTATACACAATGTATTGCACTGTAACAGGATAACTTAAACGTGCACGTTGTGCGGGTGTTCCTAACCAGAGTATGCCTAAATTGGTAAGCAAGCCCTGTTCGTTTATTAACTGATAAAACTCTAATATCTCGAGATTTTCTTTGTCTTTAATAAAATCGGAAACTTTATCGGACGTACGTAAGTCATTTAATAGATTTGTTATTTTAATTTGGTCGCCATTAGCTAAAGTTACCTTTTGTGGAGCGATAATTTCCCATTGGAAAGCTGTTTTTTCTGCTGCCAAATCAGTTAATTCTTCATTGCCTACCGGAAAACAATTGTCGGACACTCGAATAAAAACCTTACCAGAGCTTGTTGTGGCAATGGTACGAGTTGAAGGCATTATTTTTAAGACAAAGTATTGGCTGCCATTACTATGGTTAATAATTTCAGGGTTTACAATTCCTACACCATCAGTTAAACTGCGAAGGGTACTTACTACTTTGTTTAAAACCTCCTGATTGACCGTTTGATTTTTAGGAGGTTCGCTATTTTTATCTTCAATGCCAATAATTATTTCACCACCCTGAGCATTGGCAAAGCATACACATGTTTCTGCCAGTTTTTTCAAATCGGCAGACTTACCCGTTACCTTGCGTAAACTTTTATAATCTTTGTTTTTATCTTCAATCATTGCAGCATTACTTTATACTATCAAAGTTAAACTTTTGAAACCTAACTTCTTCATTTTTTAGAACTGCCCAATCAAAATCATATTTATCCTTATCGGATATTTCAGGGAACTGGATACGAAATACACTGCCAATAGATGAACTCATTGCATAATAATCGCCATCACTATATGCCATGCCGGACGAACCAGCCGAGAAAGTTTGTGTTCTGAATTGAGATGATACTAAAACCAATAAGCCGGCAATAGCATTTAATAAATTTTCAAGGTTTGCATATTTGAATTTATCGTGCCTGTTGTGTTTGCTTTCGTTATATGCGGTGTACCAAGCAAGATTTCCTTTTTGCTTTTGCCATGCTTTAAATGGTTCAAAAATTAGTAGTTCATTTCCTGCAAACTGGGGTAAACCAACCTTGTATTCTGATAATTTATGTGTTTTGTTGACGAGTTTATAAACCCTTATATTAAAAATGGGTTTATTATTTCTATCTAAAGCTGGTGTATAAATATTTTCAGTTAAAATGGCTTTAAAATTCGCTTCAACTTCAATACAAGTGCGCATAAAAAGTTCATGAATTCGAAAAGAGAAAGTTTCCATACTTTCCTTTGCCGGTTCAATGTATTCAAACAGTTTTTGCAAATCAGCGAGAATTAACAAGAAGGCTTTTATATAGCTTGTGGGTGCAAAAGCATAATCAGGGTCAGTAATATATTTCCAACTGCTATAACCTGCATTAGCCTGTGTGCCAGTTACCGGACGGTATATTCTATGATATGGTTTTAAAATACTCACTTATTACATTTATATTAGGGCTTTAAGCCCGTGGTTTATTGTTTAGTTTTCTTGTTTTTCTTCTCCGCTTTTTCGCGCCCTTCTTTTGCTTTCTCTTCCTTAATCATTTTCTCATACAATTTAAACAGGTACTCCAACCTTTCCTCATCACTTTCAAAGGGTTTGCTGCGGTAGCAACGCTCAATGGCCAAATCGTTTTGGTGGTGGGCCTCACGTAAGCCTTCCGGCATTTTATCGGGATCGTATAATTGGGCTAAAGTTTTATCAGAATGATTTTCACGTTCCTCTAAAATTCGAAATACACATTGAATTATTTCTTGTTTGCGTTGATCTGAAATTGGCATGATCGGAAAAGTGTTGTAGCATATAGAGGATGAGTAATTTATGTCCATCTTTAAACGACCCGTTACACAATTTACAAAGAGCATATGAATTTTTGAAAGTAAAACGCTTAATATATATAATGGTGGGTCATATATTACCTGTGCACGATCTGATATTATAGTATCACTTTTTAGAAATCCACATACCAAATACTTTCTTCTTTCGGATGATACTCTAGGAATAATTATACTCTGGTTTACAGCACTTTTAAAATCCCTAAATTGATGAGGCTTTTCTGCAAGAGTTTGGGCACCGATATCCTTACTATTTAACCTATTACTTCTCACAGACTCTATACGAGAATTAATTTCAGGTATTTTCAATGCTTCAGGTAAGTCGCTATCCTTTATCCACAAGCACCAACGTTCCATAGAATTAATAAACTCTTTGGAGCCAAGAATTCTTTTTATGAAAATTTTGGATTCCGGACTACTCATTAATAGTTTTGTTCTATCTTCAGTTGTCAAAAACAGATATCCTCCGTCCACAGCTTTATTGCCATACGACATTTGAGGTAAATTAGATAATGGTTTAGAGCGTGGTATTACGATTGTTTTAGTTCCCGAAGTTAGATAAGGACTAATATTATCACTTCGAATGGATTTGTTGTCTACAAAAAGATATTTTTTCTTTGATTTTACAGAACGTAAATTAACAATAACACAAATAACAGCTGCTTGACTTTTTGCATTGTTTGTCCATTTGAATGAAGTATGAGCAAAACCAATTTCAATATTTTTACAAAATATAGAAGGCCATAAAATTGGAACATGTTCTCCTTGTGTTACTGAATTAGTAGAAACAAAAGCTAATTCAGAATTACTGTCTTTTATATAATCAGCTCCTTTGTAAAACCAACAAGTAATAAAATCTAGCTTTTTAAAATTTTTAACTCCATCAAATACTATTTTCAAATCATCTTTTTGTTCAGGACTTTGCCAAGTCGAACCTAAATAAGGCGGATTCCCCAAAATATAAATTTCGCTTCGACTCCGCTCAGCTTCCGTTTCTCCTTTGGGGCAAACCTCTTCCCAGTCTAAACGGCAAGCATTGCCTTGTACAATTTTACCAGCCTCAGTTAAGGGTAAGGTTGGGTTGGTGCGGCCAAATTCATTAAAGAATTCTACATTCATTTGGTGTTCGGCCAACCAAAGTGAAAGCTGTGCTATTTCGTGAGCAAAATCGTCCAACTCAATGCCAAAAAACTGTGAAAGTGAAATGCCAGAAATTGCCATCAAACCGTTTTCTTTAAAAATTTTCATTTCCAACTTACGCAGCTCTTTATAGGCAATAATTAGAAAATTTCCGCTACCACAAGCTGGGTCAAATATTTTAATGGTACGTAAGCGGTGCAGCAATTCGTTTACCTTTTTTTTATTTCCTTTTGCTTTCTCAGCAGCTTCTTTTAAGTCGTTTAAAAACAAAGGTTCAATTACCTTCATAATATTGGGTACAGAGGTATAGTGTTGTCCTAAATTTCCCCGTTGGTCGGCCGATATTACTGCCTGAAACATGGAACCGAAAATATCAGGATTTATAGCTGCCCAGCTTAAGGTTCCTGCTTCAATCAGTAATTGGCGGCTTCGTCTGGTAAATTTTGGTGCTGGTATTCGTTGCTTAAACAAACCGCCATTTACATAAGGGAAAGCATTTAAGTGCTCGGGCAGTTCGACTCCGCTCACTGTCCTTTTATCGACTCCGCTCACTACCCCATTATCGGCTCCGCTCACTGTCCCAAATACCTCTGTTCTTTTATTTTTTGGGGTATCCAACACCAAAAAGAATTTATCGAGCCAATCGTGCATGTGTTCGGCATACAATTTTGTATGCGATTCTAAGGCATTGGTAAACTGGTTTTCTTCAAAAATGTGTGTATCCTCGGCAAAAAAGCAAAATAGTAAGCGTGATAGAAACACATTCAAGCCGTGTACAAATTCCTGAGAATCATCGGGATTATCCTTTTTAATTTCATCAAAGAGCTTGGCCATTTTTTCCGCAGCTTTTACGTCCGCGGGGTTTTCATCCAAATGGTTTGCCTTTTCCATCCCTGCCCAGGGCAAAAAGAAATCGTAGTGTTTGGGCAAATCTGTAAAGGGAATGTCTAAGTTTTCTTTTGTCTTGGTATCAATGGCCAATAGATTCTTAAAATCGGTAACAATAACAAAGCGCTGGTCGTGTTTAATTTGTTGTACCAAGGAGCCAATGGCTTCGTGCAAATCACCCTCCTCTATCTGTTTGTATAAAAGCTTTTTCTTCCAAGATATTTCACCTGCCACTTTAGACATATTCAAGCTACCCTTCTGCAAACGAGTAACAGAAGCCTTTGGCGTGTTATAAGCTAAAAGTAGGTCGTAAACAAAGGTGTCCTTATTAACGTCTGTTAATAGTCCTTGTAGGTTTTCTTGTATCTGGGTGATGTTCATTTTGTGGTATTGTGAGATGTATTGTTGGTTATGTAAAGCTAACTATAATGGAGTAAAATAAAAACATATTTATGTTTTGGTATTCAATAATCGATTATGCAACATTAAATTTTTTGCAATTCATATTGGATATTATTGTTCCTAAGCATTTGTTCAATAATATCAACCCGCAACTTCCTCTTGTCTGTTTCTTTTTTATAAGTATCCACAATTAACAATTCTGGAATCATATTCAACTCAAAATTAGCTGTATTAAATTCCTGTATACCAATATTATGTCTTACCTCAAGCAGTTTCTGGTAGTAATTCTTAATTTCAGTCGAGTATTTTTTAATAAAGCTACTATACCTGTTCATTTGCTCAACAATTTCAGGAATATTTTTCAAATTATCTTTAGATAATAATCGATTATCGGTAATTCCTTTTAATTCAACGAATGTTAATTTGCTATCCTTAATTTTAATTAAATCTACCCTTAGATTCTTTTTGTCTTTATTGAATTGAAACTCAGAATCAATATATTCTTTATTTTCCTGAATAATTTTACCTTGCATCCATTTTTCTGCAGAATATTCACTTTCTATTTTCTCAATAAACCGATCCTTTATTGTATTTTTAATTTGTCTTAAATCATTGATTCCAAGCTTATCTAAAGCTATTGATTGGTAAGGTTGTTTTGTAATTGAAGGACATAGCTTTTCAATTAAATGGTAGGTTAAATATTCCTTATGAATGATTGCTTTGAATTCTCTACCAAAAGTTATTTTGGCAATGGAACAACCATAGTAGTATGCATTGATATAATTATCCTTGCGAATATTAATATACAAATCAGGATCCTTCACAAATAAGCGCCACCAAATTGGTTTTTGAAAAGTTAGCTGCTCAAAAATATTTGCTTTTGTATTTAATGTATTAAAAGTGCCTGTTTGCATAATAGTAATATGATAATTTGTTCCAAATAATTTATTGCTACAAAGCTCTAATATAGTTAGTCATTTCCATTTTCTTAAACGCTAAATCATATGCAGCTCTTGAAGGATGCCTAGGATGACCAGATTTGGTCATATTCCTAATTTGCAACCATTCAGCTTTGTATTTATGCATAAGCTTGTCTATATGGACCAAGCTATCTCTTAAATATATTCTGGTATTAATTGGTTCTCCCCAAGCTGCTAACACATTTGCATTTGTATATGAAGCAAGATAATCTTCGATTGTTTTCCAGTTAAACTCTTGATACTCTTCATTCAACTTTATATCTACATCTTTCTGGAAAGTAGCTCTTTGGGGATATAGGTTCAGCATTACAAAACCATCAAATCCATTTCGATTGGCAAACCCCATTATTTTAGTAATGGTCATATCGGGTTTTGAGTCATCGGCTGTACTTGGGTTTAAACCTACTGCCAACAATGGGTTTTTGCCATTTATTCCAAGTGCAAAACGAGCAGTATTTCCCTCATTGTTTTTATAAATATCAATCTTGTAGGTAGTCATTCTGCTTTTTGGTAAGCCTAAAATCCGCAAGCGGATTCTTTGAGGCCACGAATTACACGAATTAACACTAATTTCGTTTTCACCCAATTGGGTGAAAATATATTTCATGTAAGACTGTGCCCATCTATGGTTTCA
>JAQICC010000130.1 GCA_027858735.1 Salinivirgaceae bacterium | reverse complement strand
TAGCCCGGATTATTCACGAATAATCCCTGTCTCCGACAGCGACTAAGATTTAGTAAAAACTTTTGAAAAAAGTTTAACTGCATTTAAGTCTGGACTATCCTGACCTTTATGCATATTTTTCCAAATTTATGCGTAGTTCAGGTTAGTATCGTTTTGTTAAATAACTGTATTTTTGTAAAAAATACAGTTATGATTCAATCTTTTTTTAATTCGCATAAATTAATTAATTGTAGGGGCAAGCTTATAGACCTTTCTAAACCAAAGGTTATGGGAATTATGAATATTACCCCTGACAGTTTTTACAATAAAAGTAGGTTTATTGGGAAAGAAAATGTGGCTCAACGTGCTAAGCAAATTATTGAGGGGGGGGGCGATATAATTGATATTGGAGCTTACTCATCGCGTCCGGGAGCAGAACATATTAATGAAGAAATAGAGTGGAATAGGTTAGCTCCTGCATTAGAGGTGGTTAGAGTTTCTTATCCTGATGTTTTGATTTCTGTAGATACATTTAGATCTGGAATAGCAAAAAAAGCCGTGACCGATTTTGATGTTGATATAATAAATGATATTTCGGCTGGCAGTATGGATGAGACTATGTTCGCTACCATAGCAGAACTTAAGTTACCCTATATAATTATGCATATGCAAGGTACACCACAAACAATGCAAGAAAAACCTAGTTATGAGCATTTAATGCGCGAGGTATTTTATTTTTTTGCTCAAAAAATTGCTAAGTTAAAGGAGTATGGAATTGCCGATATTATTATCGATCCGGGTTTTGGATTTGGAAAAACGCTTGAGCATAATTATGAAATACTTTCAAAACTCGATGAGTTTAAAATCTTTGAGTTACCTGTGTTGGTAGGACTTTCACGAAAGTCAATGGTTTATAAATTTCTAAAAAATTCACCTGATGAAGCTTTGAACGGCACAACCGCTTTAAATACCATTTCTTTGGTAAATGGAGCCAATATTTTAAGAGTTCATGATGTAAAAGAAGCTGTTGAGTCAGTAAAACTTTTTACTCAAATAAATCATGTTTAAACAATTTTTTGCGTGTCATACATGTAAATAAAAAAGAAAATGTAGGTTTGTAGTATTATTTACAATATATGATACCACTTTTTATTTCCATAGGTTTTTTCGATCTGCTCGATATTATATTGGTAGCTTTTTTATTATATCAATTGTACCAATTGGTTAAGGGTACGGTTGCCATAAATATTTTTGCAGGTATATTAATAATATTGTTTATTTGGTGGCTAGTTCGCTTGCTCAATATGAATCTGTTAAGCACTATATTAGGTTCAGTTATTGGGGTAGGAGCCATTGCAGTAATTATTGTTTTTCAACAAGAGATTCGTAGATTTTTATTGGTTTTAGGAACTCAAGATATCTTTAACCGGAGTTATCCATTTCAAAACTATTTTAATAAAAATTATTCCGATTTCACCAATGAGACCTTAAAGCAAATTGTACGAGCGTGTCGTAATCTATCAAAAACTCAAACCGGAGTTCTAATAGTACTTTCAGTTCGATCAGAGTTATTAACCTATGTTCAATCGGGCGATGTGCTCGATTCTGAGGTTCATCATAGAATATTGGAGACTATTTTCTTTAAAAATAGCCCCATGCATGATGGTGCAGTTATTATTGTGGGCGATAGAATAAAAGCTGCCCGCTGTGTGTTGCCTATTGATGATAATTTGAACTTACCAGCACACTTGGGTTTGCGTCATAGGGCAGCCTTAAGTATGTCAATGGAAACTGATACTATTGTAATTACGGTGTCGGAAGAAACTGGTAAAATCGGTTATGCAAAAGGCAGCGTGCTCAAAACAGAAGTTTCTCATGAAGCTCTTTTTGCATTCTTGATTAAAGAGTTTATGGTGAACAGAGATAAATAGAAATTTATTTATCTACTACGGAATTGGTTTTTATCTCTTCTAAAGCGAACCTTGTTTTCTTCTCGAGCTAGAAGCCTAACAATATTTTTTTGGTGAGTTACAATCAATAAAATACTTATTACAATTGAGAAAATTATTAATGAGATAATGGACTCTTTAAATATAAATATGATTAAAAATGGGAATATTAGACCTGCGATCATTGAACTTAAAGAAACATATTTTGTAATTGAAAGTACTAAAATAAAAATTGAAAGAGAAATTAAAGCTGCAATTGGATGAATAGCTAAAACAATGCCTAAAAGTGTTGCAACACCTTTTCCACCTCTAAATCCAGCATAAATTGGGAATATATGGCCTAGCACAGCCAAACCGCCAAGTAATAGTTCAAAATTTACGTATTTTGTTGTTTCTGGAATATATTGGTGAGCTAAATATACTAAACTCACGGCTAAAAAACCCTTGAAAATATCAAGTGCAAAAACAATTATACCTGGAAATGTTCCTAAAACTCTAAAAGTATTTGTTGTACCAGCATTTCCGCTACCATGGTCGCGAATATCGGTGTTAAAAAACCATTTTCCGATCCAAACAGATGAAGGTATAGAGCCAATTAAATAGGCTGTAATACTTAAAATGATACTAATTAGAACAGGATGCATAATAATATAATTTAGGTTACAAATGTAATAAAAATGTACTTAAGTAGAACTAAAATATGATAAATAAGGGGGGTAAACAAAAACCTCGCCAAAAAATAATGACGAGGTTAATAATTTGATGATTAAAGTTTTATTACAATTGAGGACCAGCAGAAATTAATGCTTTTCCTTCATCGTTATCTGTATATTGTTCAAAATTTTTGATGAATCTGTTGGCTAAATCTTTGGCTTTACTTTCCCAATCACTTACATTGGTATATGAATCACGAGGATCTAGAATTTTAGGATCAACGCCGTCTAAAGATGTTGGAACATGTAAATTAAATATAGGAATAATCTTAGTATTCGCCTTTTCAATTGAACCATCTAAAATACGGTCAATAATGGCACGAGTATCTTTAATTGAAATCCTTTTTCCTGTACCATTCCATCCAGTATTTACTAAGTAAGCCTCAGCTCCATGTTGATCCATCTTTTTTACCAATTCTTTACCATATGTGGTAGGATGAAGAGATAAAAATGCTTCTCCAAAACATGCAGAAAAAGTGGGTTGAGGTTCACTTACACCTCGTTCGGTTCCTGCAAGCTTTGCCGTAAAACCCGATAGAAAATGGTATTTGGTTTGATCAGGTGTAAGTTTTGATACTGGTGGCATAACACCAAAAGCATCAGCAGTTAGGAAAATTACTTTATTTGCATGGCCAGCTTTTGATACAGGTTTTACTATATTTTCAATGTGGTAAATAGGATATGAAACCCGAGTGTTTTCGGTCACCGATCCGTCAGTGAAATCTATTTTTCCATTTGGGTTAACTGTAACATTTTCAAGAAGGGCATCTCTTTTAATTGCATGGTAAATATCTGGCTCACTTTCAATATCTAAGTTTATTGTTTTAGCATAGCATCCACCTTCAAAGTTAAATATACCATCATCGTCCCAACCATGTTCATCGTCGCCAATTAATTCGCGTTTTGGATCGGTAGAAAGCGTAGTTTTGCCAGTACCTGAAAGTCCGAAAAATATTGCTACATCGCCATCTTTGCCTTTGTTGGCCGAACAATGCATTGATGCCATTCCATTTAAAGGCAGGTAATAATTCATCATAGCAAACATGCCTTTTTTCATTTCACCTCCGTACCATGTGCCACCAATTACTTGCATTTTTTCAGTCAGATTGAATACAGTAAAAACTTCCGAATTCATACCATGTTCTTTATATTTTTTATTCGAGGTTTTCGACCCGTTTAATACCACAAAATCAGGTTCGCCATAATTTTTCAACTCTTCGTCGGTAGGGCGAATAAACATGTTTTTTACAAAATGAGCCTGCCAAGCAACTTCCATTATGAATCTAACTTTTAGCCTGGAATTTTTGTTTGCACCTAAAAAAGTATCCATTACATACAAACGCTTATTTGAAGAAAGTTGCTGTATAACGGTTTGTTTAAGGTCTTTCCAAGTTTCGGTTGAAACATGCTTATTGTCATTTTTTGCTTTGTCAGAAGTCCACCAAATAGAATCTTTTGAAATATCATCCATTACAATGTATTTATCCATAGGTGATCGGCCAGTAAAGATGCCAGTCATAACATTTACCGCACCTAGCTCTGAAACCAACCCTTTTTCAAAACCATTTAAATCAGGATTTATTTCATCAAAATAAAGCTGATCGTATGATGGATTGTGAATAATATCATTACTATTTTGTATCCCGTACTTTGTTAAATCTATTTTATTCATACATTCTGTAATTTGTGTAATCATATTTACATGTTTAAAAATTTAATACTATAGATAATAAAAAAATATTTTTTGACTTAAACTGGTTGTTTAAGCCTGTATGTTACCGACTTTACATGTATCCCGGGTACTGAAGTTGCCAAATATACAAAAATGAATTAAAAAAATGCAATTTTGTTATAAATTGTTTGTTTTTTAGTGAAAAAAATTACAAATCAAACAAAAAAGAGCTATTTTACAAGATGTACTCTATTGAAAATTTGCTAGTTGTGTGGAATTGGTGATGGATGAATTATTTATTAAAAAAAATCATTGAGGCTTATTTTAGGGACTAGTTGTAATTATAAATTGATGCTATAGCTGAATAATTCATAAAATTTGACAAAAAGCACCTATCTTTTTCATTATGTACACCTTGAGTCCACTCCGAAAAGTCACCCGATGAATACTTTTGCAAAATAATGAACAAATTCAGGTCTGTTATTAAGTCAATTATGAATTAATCGGATTAC
>JAQICC010000113.1 GCA_027858735.1 Salinivirgaceae bacterium | reverse complement strand
ATAATCGGGGCAGGCTACTTAAAATGTGAAAACCAACAATTCCTAGGTCAGCCTGTCCCGTACCGGAGGTCGGGAGGGTTATACCTAAGTAAAGCGCCTCTTCACTTTGTTCGAATCGCACAACTTAGGTATAAATTGGTTCGGAATCCTATCTTGGAACGACATGAGTTTGTTTAAATAGTAATTATGCATTTCAAGTTTTTTGCTTGCATACATTACCTTTTAAACTACACATAAATATGAAAACATTAGAACAATTTAAACTATTAAGTGGAAGAAAAGTCCTAGCCAGCTTGGTGAAAAATAGAAACAAATTAGTTGCAATCGCGATTGGGGCAATGGCTTTAATTTGGTTTGTAATACGTGTTATACCAAAACCTCAGAGAGCAAGCTATCCTTGTCAACGTGCTGCATTTCCTATTGCATCCGCATTTATAATATGGATTATTGGTATCATATCATCAAAAGCTATTTATACTAAAGCAAAAAAAGCCTTAAGCAATAAGCAACTTTTACGATCTACATTATTAATGTCTACTGCCATTGGCATATTTATGTTTTCTACTTTATTCTCTCAAATTTTTGAAAGCTCGGCAATGGGACTGCAATTTTTTAAACTGAAACAAATTGGGAACGAATTATATGCGACACATAAAGATGCTGTAACTGAAAATATTATTGAACCCGAAGCTATTGTCGGCATCGTGCAATCGGACAAAAGCGATGCTTATGATATCGATTTTGAAGAACTTAACACAATGGTTCGAGAAGCAGTTAACCTTGCAGGAGGATTTGACACACTAATTCATGAAGGCGATACGGTGGTGCTTAAACCGAACGTGATTTCTTCGCGCAGTGAAAGCGGAGTTATTTTCCCTCAAACAGCGAATGGAATTGCAACTGATTATAGAATAATTCAGATTGTAGCAAATATGGTTCGCGAACTAAACACAACGGGCCAAATTTTTATTATTGAGGCATCGGGAAATGGAGTAACGCGTAAAAATTTTGAAGAACTTGGATATTTCAACGTTACTGGTATTGATAGCATAATACTACTCGACGAATTTGAAGGAGATTGGTATGATACGTCAGCACCTGATTTGGTAGAAGTAAACCTGCCGGAAGGTAAGAATTTGTACCCATCGGGTAATAAATATTATATGCATAACATTTATAAGAATGCACAAGTTGTAATAAGTTTACCCTGTTTAAAGAGCCATGGATTAACCGGTATTACTGGGGGTGTAAAAAATGTTGGAATTGGTGCAACGCCGGTTCGTATATATGGTTTTGGACCTAACGAACCCGAAATATACCGCAGTGCCCGATGGGGAAGAATTGATCATGGTGATTATTCAACTACCGCAGCACCTCTTGACCGATGGATTCATGATTTTTACATGTGCCGCCCCGTAGACTATGTAATTATGGATGGACTGCAAGGTGCAGAATATGGTCCATACCCCGGTGGTATGACTGGTGCCAATGTTGCCCTTAGCAGTGTTCAAAAAAACATGCGAATTATGCTTGCCGGGAAAGATGCCTTAGCTGTTGATGCTGTTCATGCACTAATTGTTGGAGTAGATCCATACCTGGTAGGCCACCTTCAATTTTTAGCGCAAGATGAGATAGGTTGTATCAATCCTGCATTAATAAAAATTAATGGAACACAGGTTCATGAAATAAAAAAATCGTTTAAAGAGCAACGTCCAGGAAATTTCTCGCAATACTCTGATTTCGATGCACCGTGGGTAGGCGTCCCAAACCCTTGCTCTATAAATAATGAAACTTTAAATATTGCATTGGCTCCCGACGCTGATGTAGAAAAAATTGAAGTGGCTTACAATGACACTATTTTAACTCCAATAATTGTCAATAATTTTGAATCGATTACTCTTCCTTTGGAAAGCTATCAAACCGATATTTCAAAAGTTAAAGTATTGGCATGTGATAAATATCTGAATTGCAGCACTTTTACCCCCGACAAAATAATTTTATCAGCATCCAGTAAAGAAATAAAGCCATTAAAGGTATTTCCTATACCTGCCAGCGATAATATTATTATTGCAAGCGATGAAATTGGCAATGCCGATATTCTAGTAAAAGTAGTGTCGATTAACGGTCAATTAATGCTTACCCAACAAGTAAAACTAAATACAAATGGTTTATATGAGCTTAACATTAGCGTTTTACCTGCCGGAAACTATGTGATAAATGCTAGTGCGGGTAAAAAATTATTTTCAACAAAATTTATTAAAACTGGAAAATAATGCTGCCAGCATGAACAAAAAAAACAAAGCCTTATCGTGTTATACCAAAATGTGAAAAACATTTTGTATTCATACTTAATCAAATTATACAATAATAAAGTTTAAACAAAATCTTATGAAACAGACCATGTCTGAGATAATTACAGAGGCACACACCGTTTATTCCGAATTTACTTCGGAAAGTATGATTAAACTTTGTACCAAATCGCAGCATTGTCACAAATTTTAAACGAATGAAAAAAACTTTACGAATACTAGTGGGTATTTATATGCTATCATTATGTGTTTCATGTTCAAAAGATGAACAACCTGCAATAAAATTAGGATATAAGAAGTATTATGGAAATCTTGTGGGCAATCATGTTTCACCCTATTTCCCAATAAGGGGGAATCATGAAATGGATAGTACTACTGCTAAAACACTTCCCCACTACATTTTTATTTATGATGCAAACGATAGGTTGACTTCAATAATCAATAATCATCCTAGAGTAAATAACGAACATCCATTAATACACTTGTCAAGGATAGACAGTGTTGCGTTTAGTTATTCTTTAAACACTGAAACCAGAATATTCTACAATAAAAAAGGCGATAGAGTTAGAAATTTAAAACAGGTATACAAAGAAATATATACATACGAAAATAATAAATTAAAGCAATTGGAATTTAAAGATGTAGAAGACAATGCGATGCAAAGCAATTGGAATATTGCAAAATATGTATGGTTTAAAAAAGATAGTTTAACCATTGAAAAACGCTACAACCTAAAAAACGATTTGGTTAGTTTATCACCCTATTTTAATTTTGGAATTACGGGCATTACTTGCAACGAAAAAGGCTTACCCAAAGCTCATTACAACTTAGATACAAATTATATAATAAGCAATAGTTCTTTCGGAGTAGCATCATATAAAGACACTTACGATTCACAAGACCATCATATAAAATATGCGTATTACAACAACCTCGATAAACCGGTTAACAATCCGTGGGGTTATTCTATTGGAATATTAAATTATGATAGTAATGGTGAAGTTATAAGTTTAGATGCTTACGATTATAACAATAATTTCATTTTTCACGAAGTCTTTTAATCAGACAAAACACCGATAACAAAAACCTCTTTTTAAGAAGCCGTTTAAGTTTTGTTTTATGAATATATTATGATGTATTTTTGGGAAATATTAAGGCATTTTTGAAGAACATAGCAGCGTTATGTGCTGAGAAAATAACGAAAATATTTCAAAAAATGAGCATAATAGAACTTAAGGGGTGCACGACAAATTTCCCTAAATCGAAAAATATTGGCTTTCGTTATTCTATCCCGACCCTAAAGGAAGACAACAAAAGCCAATATTTTTCGAAGTCCCCTTTAGGGGATCTAGGGGT
>JAQICC010000112.1 GCA_027858735.1 Salinivirgaceae bacterium | reverse complement strand
ATAATCGGGGCAGGCTACTTAAAATGTGAAAACCAACAATTCCTAGGTCAGCCTGTCCCGTACCGGAGGTCGGGAGGGTTATACCTAAGTAAAGCGCCTCTTCACTTTGTTCGAATCGCTCAACTTAGGTATAACCTCAGTTGAATATTCATTTCAAAGAAAACCGAACAACTTTAAACGATCCTTCCTTTTTGTTTTGTTTTAATTAACATAATACGTTAAACAAAATCATTATGTAATATACTGCTTATCAATAAAATACAACAGAACAATAATTAGCCGTTGAACAAAACAGTATTTTTCAACAAAAACAAAAGCATTTTTGCACACTTTTAAACAGAAATACAATTGCACTATTTAATACTTTTTTACAAGTGGTTAATAAAAAATTATGATTAGCTGTAATTTAGACAGAACAATTTAAAATACTTTATAGCGCTGATTATATGCACTTTAATTGTTTTGTTATTTAGAATGAGTCTTAATTAACAAATTTTTAACAAAAAAATATTTTGTTTTGTGTTTAATTATAACCTATATTTGTTAAACAATTTTGTTGAATACTCATAAACCTTTTATTAAACAAAATAACCATTAAAATACTTGCATTATGACAGCGATTGAATTTACAAACAAACTATTAAGCATCGAATCCAAATTAAAGTATTTTGCATTCAGCTTAACTACAAATCATGAAGAAGCTAAAGATTTATTGCAAGAAACTATGCTTAAAGCTTTAACAAA
The DNA here is from genome assembly GCA_027858735.1 of Salinivirgaceae bacterium. Lineage (GTDB taxonomy): Bacteria > Bacteroidota > Bacteroidia > Bacteroidales > SZUA-534 > GH45. The sequence goes on along the minus strand of JAQICC010000112.1, from coordinate 15,928 downwards.
CCGTGATAAATTTACAGACCCTAGAAATTTTAATTCATGGGCCTATACCATCATGAAAAATACCTTTATTAATAACTATAGAAGAAACGTAAAATCGAATACTATTTTTAACAAAACCGAAAACAACGAGAATCTTCCACATAAACAAGAAGCAATTTCACCAGAATCGGAACATGCTTATAAAGAAATTAGAAAAAAGGTAGATGGACTACAAAATGACTTTAGAGTACCGTTCCAAATGTTTACTGAAGGCTTTAAATACAAAGAAATTGCTGAAAAACTGGAGATTCCGATTGGCACCGTTAAGAGTAAAATATTTTTTGCTCGCCAAAAGTTGATGGAAAATTTACCTGAATATATAAGTGAATATAAATAGATACGATTTACATAAATACTTTTTTAAAGCCCGGCAATGTCGGGCTTTTTTAATAGTTGTTGTTGTAAAATACGCTACACTCATATAAATCAACACCTTGCGTCATTATCAAATAATTGAATAATTCATTAGTTGAGCATACTCCGAAAGGTCAAATAATTGTAATTTAGTCATCCGATGAATTCATAATTGACTGCATTACAGACCTGAATTGGTTCAGAGTTTTGCTAAAGTATTCATCGGGTGACTTTTCGGAGTGGACTCATTAGTTATACAAATTGTTGAACTAAATCCCTACGGGATAGCTTTTTTAAAAATATCGAGCATTATAACCTACTTAAATGCATTTTATTTATATTTGGGAAACAAAAATAAAACAACATGCTGATTTCGTACACGTGCCATTATAACGCAAAACACACACCACATAGCATAACCTACTGATATTCAACAATCCCAATTTAAAAAAACGGTCGCTAAGTACATAGAAGAAAAAATTCTTCCTGATTGATCGGTTTGTAGTTCAACCAAGAATAATCGCTGGGTCTTTATTCCTATTTATTAATTATATTTTTATAAATATGAAAACAATGGGTTTTTACAAAAACAATCCATTAAACATAACTGTTAACCTGTTTATATAAAATTGAACGGCCACAAAATGGATAATCTAGACTTTTTAAGCAACATTTCAACCGACACTATAGACGAGTTGTATAATCAATATTTAAAAGACAACAAGAGTGTTGACCAACAATGGCAACTTTTTTTTAAAGGATTTGACTTTGCAAGAACAAATTACGATACATCTAACGATGCGTCTAATTCTATTTCGTCGAAAGAATTTAATGTTATTAACCTAATTCATGCTTATCGACAACGGGGACATTTATTCACCCACACAAATCCTGTTAGAGAAAGAAGGAAATATAAACCTACTTTAGATCTTGATCAATTTAATCTTACAGAGAAAGATTTATCTCTTGAATTTAAAGCAGGCAAAGAATTAGGACTCACCAATTCCACCCTTAAAAATATTGTTGAACACCTTAATCATACTTATTGCCAATCGATTGGTGTTGAATACTTATATATTAGAAAACCAGAAGAGATTCAGTGGCTTAGAAACATTATGGAAGGCTGCCAAAATACGCCTAAATTCAATGTTGAAGAAAAACTTGATATCTACCATCATTTAGTTTCAGCGGTGGGTTTCGAAAAATTTATTCACACTAAATTCACTGGACAAAAACGGTTTTCGCTTGAAGGTGCTGAAACTTTAATACCCTCATTAGATGCCATTATTGAACATGGTGCAGAACTAGGCATTGAGGAGTTTATTTTAGGCATGCCTCATCGTGGAAGGCTAAATATTATTACCAACATACTGCACAAGCCTTATGAGCTTGTATTCAGAGAATTCACAGGCAAATCATACGTTGATTCGATATCACTTGGCGATGTTAAATACCACCTTGGGTATGGAAATACCGTTAAAACTCGTACGGGCAAGAAAGTCCGCCTAAACCTTGCTCCTAACCCATCGCACCTTGAAGCCGTAGGACCTGTAATTCAAGGTATTGCATGCGGAAAAATTAAACACAAATATGGCAACGATTCTGATAAACTTGCACCAATTATTATTCATGGTGATGCTGCAATGGCAGGCCAGGGAGTTGTTTACGAAGTAATTCAAATGTCGGAACTCCATGGATATCAAACTGGAGGAACTATTCATTTGGTTATTAACAATCAGGTTGGATTTACTACCAATTACCTTGAAGCTAGAACAAGCACCTACTGTACCGACGTAGCTAAAGTAACCAGAAGCCCTGTATTTCATGTAAATGGTGACGATGCCGAGGCTTTAGTTTACACCATTAAATTGGCCTTGGAGTACCGCCAGAAATTTCACAAAGATGTTTTTATTGATATTCTGTGTTACAGAAAGTACGGCCATAACGAAGGAGATGAACCTCGTTACACACAACCCGTTCTATATAAAGCTATAGCCCGACATTTAAATCCTCGTGATATTTACGCAAAAAAATTAATAGAAGAAAAGGTAGCCACACGCGAGCAACTATCTATCATAGAAAATGATTTTAACGATCTACTTGAAAAGAAACTTGAAATTGCCCAGCGCGATTCAAAGGTGGCCATAAAACGCTTTTTGTCTGAAGATTGGAATGATTACCGGTATGCTAAAAAAGAAGATTTTCAAAAAAGTATAGACACAAAAATATCGCTAGAAAAATTAAGATACCTTGCCAATAGCATTTTCAATGTGCCTGAAGAGGAAAATTTTTTCAACAAAATATACAAGTTACTAGCCGATAGAAAAACCCTGATTGACGAGGATAGGTTAGATTGGGCTACCGGAGAATTGTTAACATATGCCTCGTTGGTTGATGAAGGTTTTCCTGTTCGATTAAGTGGACAAGATTCGCAGCGAGGAACTTTTTCTCATAGACATGCGGCCTTAACGCGTGAAGAAAACTATGTGAAATACGTTCCTATAAAGCACATTAATACTGAACAGGCCGAATTTAACGTACATAATTCTCCGTTAAACGAATATGGTGTATTGGGTTTTGAGTATGGTTATTCACTCTCTACACCAAAAGGCCTCACTATTTGGGAAGCTCAGTTTGGCGACTTTCATAATGCAGCTCAGATTATTATTGACCAGTATATAAGTTCCGGTGAAGAAAAGTGGGGACTCGCAAATGGTTTAGTTTTGATGTTACCTCACGGTTATGAAGGGCAGGGACCAGAACATTCAAGTGCTCGCATGGAACGTTTCATTACACTTTGCGCGAAAAATAATATGCAGCTTTTAAACATTACAACACCTGCAAACCTTTTTCATGCACTACGCATGCAAGTTAAACGTGAATTTCGCACTCCTATGGTAATATTTACTCCCAAGAGTTTGTTGCGACACCCCATGGCAGTATCGACTAAAAAGGATTTTACTACAGGTACATATCAGCGAGTTATTGATGATCAGGATAATAATCCTGAAAAAGTAACACGACTTGTATTATGCAATGGAAAAATATATTACGATTTATTGCGTAAAAAAAATGAACTAAAAGTAAATGACATTGCTATTGTAAGACTGGAGCAAATTTACCCCTTGCCAAAGAAAGAAATTGATGACCTGGTAAAAAAATATAAAAATGCCCTAAAAATTATCTGGGTTCAAGAAGAACCAATGAATATGGGAGCCTGGTATTTTATAAAAAATGAATTATCGGAATTACCTATTGAAGGTATTTACCGATTCCCTAGCGGAAGCCCAGCAGTGGGACTTCACGAACTGCATCAGCAAGAGCAGAATGAAATAATTGGCAAAATATTTAAAAAATGTACTTGCGCATTAAAAAACCCTTATTGTGGGCTACAATGTAAAACAGGAAAAGAAAAACTACCTATATTGCAACAACACAAATATTTTAAAATTGAAAAATAATGAGCGTAATAGATATAAAAATTCCTAGTCCGGGAGAATCGATAGCTGAAGTTCAAATAGCTACATGGTTTGTAAATACTGGCGATTACGTTGAAAAAAACCAAGAAATAGCCGAATTAGAATCAGACAAAGCTACGCTTACACTTATAGCAAACGATTCGGGCGAAATTACTATTCTGGCTCAAGATGGAGAAACCGTTGATGTAGGATCGGTGGCTTGTACCATTGACACATCGGTAAAAGCAACTAAAAAACCCGATAGTCCTGTCACTATAGAAAAGACTAAAGAAGCAGCTAGCGCTAAACCACAAGAAGAGATCGTGATTGAAGAAACGGGCTCTGATATAAAAATAACCCCTGTTGCAAAAGAAGTATTAAAAGAGAAGGGTATTTCGACACAAGAATTTTTAAGTAAGCTACAGCGCATTACATCAAAAGATGTAGATACTGTTTTAGCTTATAGTGTGAATAATGAACAGCCTGCATCAACAAGCTTAAGCAAAGAACGCGAAAGTGAAACAAAAAAAATGAGCCCCTTGAGAAAAAAGCTGGGCCAACGCTTGGTTCAGGTTAAGAATCAAACAGCCATGCTTACTACTTTTAACGAGGTAAACATGAAAGCGGTAATAGATTTACGAAATAAACACAAAGCTGCATTTCAAGAAAAATTTGGAGTAAAATTGGGCTTCATGTCTTTCTTTACTAAAGCTGCTTCAATTGCCCTGCAATACCACCCCAATATAAACGCCATGATTGATGATGACGAGATTGTAAGCTTTAATTATACCGATATTGGAATTGCAGTACAGACTCCTAAAGGCCTAATGGTTCCGATTGTGCGTGATGTTGATAAAAAAACATTGGCCGAAACCGAACTAGGCATAGCTGAAATGGCTACCAAAGCCCGGAATGCAAAAATATCGCTTGACGAAATGAGCGGGGGAACTTTTACCATAACCAACGGCGGTGTTTTTGGATCGTTGCTTTCTACACCCATATTAAACCCTCCGCAATCGGGTATTTTAGGCATGCACAATATTGTTGAGCGCCCCATTGCTGAAAATGGTGAGGTAGTTATTCGACCCATGATGTATGTGGCCCTTTCTTACGATCACCGATTGGTTGATGGAAGAGATTCTGTAGGCTTTTTAGTTCGTTTAAAAGAACTTATCGAAAATCCAGAACGCATGTTACTAAATGGCATTGACCCAACTGAAAAATTGATTTTGGCCTAAACTGTTATTAATTTGACAGGTTAATTTTAGCACCTACCGAGGTAAAAATTATCTGTATTTGCTGAGAAATACATTTGCAACTTACTCCAATTCAGCAACTTTATAAATATACTGATATACAGTACTGGTAATGTTGGTTAGGTTTTCATAATTAATTTTATCAGGAGTATCGCCGGGGGTATGGTAATCGTCATGCAATCCGGTAAAAAAGACCGAAATCGGAATATTTTTGTTCAAAAAACTATAATGATCCGAACCGTATTTGAAAATAACCTTCTCTCGTCCACCCGGCTTGTTTGACACATTAAATCCCTTTGGTTTGTTCAATTGCTTTTTACCAATGCTGAATAATTGTTTGGCATTATCGCCTGCAGCTAATATATACACGAAACTTCTGTCCTTTTCATGCTTAGAATCCCAACGACCAACCATATCCATGTTTATATTCAGTTTAATTTTACTAAGATCAACTGCTGGATCATTTACAAAAGCTTTTGATCCCAACAAACCCATTTCTTCGCCCGAAAAGGCTACAAATAGTACATTTATTTTGGGCTTTATACCATTCCGTGCATCAATAGACATTAATCGGGCACTTTCAAGCAAGGCAGCGGTTCCCGATGCATTATCATCGGCGCCATAATTAATCTCACCCAGCACCTCACCTATATGATCGTAATGTGCACTTACCACAACAGTCTTTGAGGTATCTTCGCCATAAATAAAACCAGCAACATTCTCCACTTTAATATCTTCAATAGAATCGTTGTAATTAATTAAACACGAAATATCAGGCTGAATAATTGACGAGAGTTTGGTATAATTATTACTTGTATTATCCTTTGCAACTTTCTCCAACTCTTTATCATCAAGCATAAAAACATTTCGCAATACATTTGGAAAACAATAGTAAATATTTAACGAATCGGTATTTACAGCCCAGTTCTCACGCACTTTTTGAATATACTTACGCTCAAATATTTCAGGTAAATTATACGATGATAGCTGGTATTCATTCCCCCAAACTATTGAAACATCTTCGCTACCTTTTGGAAACATTACAAAAAAAGTTTTCACCCCTTTTTCAGATGCTATTCTTATAAGTGTATCGTAGGCATTTTGTGGAGATTCCGCCATAAATGCTACGGCTTTTCCTTCAATATCCAACGCCTCTATTTCTTTGTTTGAACCATAGCCCACAAAGGCCAATTTCGTATCAATGGTATCTGAATGGGTATATCCTGTCACATAATAAAAGTGCCATGGCCAATATAAAATGTTGCCATTGTTTTTTACCACTAAATGGTTTATGTGTTTTCTTTTAAGATGATAATAATGATTATACCCATTTTCGTCATAGGTTCCCAATCCATATTGCCTAAATTTTTCAGCTATATATTTGGCTGCAATTCGCTGCCCCTCTTTTCCTGTATCGCGGCCTTTCAACTCATCGGATGCTAAATAATATACATGACTTTTTATGGTATCGGTTGACGGTTGTAAGTTTTGGGTAAAAGAATTAACCACACAACATATAGTAATTATGACAGTAGAAATTAACTTCATAGTAAACAAGTAAAAACCCTCTATATTTGAAACATTTGATTTGATGGTACACCTAATTTACAAGTATTATTTGAAAAAAGGGCCATCTGTTTTAATAATAGACACAAATTTTTATAATTACACTTTTATCCTAATTTTACAAGCCATTTAAATTAGCCATGAAATTTTTGCCGAAAAATATGAACAAATTAGCAGCGGTAAATTCCTTTTTATTATTGCGCATTACCCTTGTCATACTATGTTTTATTTTAATTGTTGTAAAACCAAATCAATTAAATGCACAAAGCAATATTTTAAACGATGTTTCCCTAACAAACAATTATCATTTTGGATATAACCTACCAGAATACCAAATGTTTAATTATTACACGAACAGCTACGTGCAATCGCTTGATTTTTGCATCACAAAACAATCATTCGGGAAAGACTATTGGCAACAGCTTTTTAATTATCCCGAATATGGATTATCCTTTTTTTACTCAACCCTTGGTAACGATGAAATCTACGGAAGAGAGCTTGCGGTAAATTATTTTTTCAAAGTTCATTTCATTAAAAAAAAACATTTTAGCGTTTACAACCGCACCGGAATAGGGCTCGATTATGTAAGCGAAATATTCAATCAAGAAACGAACCCTTTTAATACAGCCACAGGTTCTCATTTAAACATGCACTTTAATTTACGATTGGGAGCCCATTTTCGTATAAATCAAAAAATGGGACTAAACACAGGACTTTCCTTTGATCATTTTTCAAATGCCAACGCAAGCGAACCCAACCTTGGTATAAATTACGTAACTACCTATGCCGGATTAAGCTATAAAATTGGCAAAGAAACAGTCAAACAAAAACATGAAATTCCATCCCACGTGAAAAATAATTCATTCGCTGTATTTGTAAACTTTGGTGGGAAACATACCCGAGCACTTTCATCTGATTATTTTATAACTACCTCAACTGCATTCGAATTTAAACATGAATTATTGCGCTCATTTCATATTGGAACCGGAATTGATTTATTCTACGATGCATCGGTAAAAAAACAATTAAACAATGCCGAAAGGGAATATAGAAGCAGTTACCTTTTTCAAAGTGGAATTCATATTTCACAAACATTTTCCTACAACAAATTCAGCATAACAATACAAGAGGGCATATATTTATTGCTCGAAGAAAAAGTAAATAACCAAACCATGTATAACCGAGCCATTTTACAATACCAAGCAGCTAAAATGCTATACATCAGACTTGCTATGAAATCGCATTTACATATTTTGGATTATCCGGAATTGGGAATTGGAATTAAATTATAGCTATGCCATTAAACAAATACATAATTTTTATTAGTACTATTTTGTTTTTTTCATGTCAAAAAAACAATCAATTTACTAGCATAGCTGAAAATTTATCCCCTTTTACATCGGTAGAATTAAATAGCGCTTTCAATATTTACTTAAGTGAAGACTCGGTTTTTGAAATTGAAATTGAAGGCTATGAACGAAATGTCGAAAGCATTGATTTTTCTGTTACCGATAGCGTTTTAAGCATTAGAAATAATGTAAATTTCAAATTTACCACTCCCACAAAAAATAAAATAGATATATATATTAAATCGAAACCACTAAAACAGGTTAGCGCTAATGAAACATGCAACATAAAAACAATCACACCAATAACTTCAGCTAGTTTTGGCTTGATACTAAAAAGCAAATCGAATCGAGCTAATTTGGAATTAAACAGCGGTACTTTTTGGTATTGGAACAATTTTCCGTGCGGCGGCCTAATAACTTTAAATGGACAAAGCAAGGTTTTAAAACTTTGGAACTACGCCTTAATAAAAATAGATGCACAAAATTTAATAGTTGAAAGAGCCGAAATTGCTAATCATTCAAAGAGCGATATCGATATTCATGTGACTGATAAACTTGAATACTCCATTAGCAATGTAGGAAATATTGTTTTACACAACACTCCCAAAGAAATTATAAAAAATGAAGTAACTTCATCGGGAAAATTAATATTCGAATAAGTACTGTTTAAATTTTATCCATCAGTTTTATTATTTGTATTTATTGATGCTTTGTTTACTTAATCGGTCAAGTTCTCTATTAGATTCGGCTTGCTTAATAGTATTGCGTTTATCATACTCGCGTTTCCCTTTTACCAAGGCTATTTCAAGTTTTATTAAACCCCTATCATTGAAGTACATCTTCAGGGGCACAATTGAAAGTCCCTTTTCATCAACTCTTTTCTGCAATTTATTTAATTCCCTACGGTTCAAAAGAAGTTTTCGTTCCGTTTTATTCTTATGGACCACCACCCTATCACTTTCTCTTTCAGCCAAATGCAAATTATTTACATACAGTTCATTTCCGAAAAAGTTACAATACGACTCCGATATGCTTACTTTACCACTTCTAATAAGCTTAATATCCAAACCCATCAATTGAATTCCTGCAGTAAAAGTCTCCAGAATATTATAACGGAAGTATGCCTTTTTATTTCGAATTTTTATTGAGGGTATGTTTTGTTTCATGGTGCAAAGAAAGCAATTTGGCGCTTAATATTCAATTCGCAATTAAAACATATTGATGCTATGTGCCTTACTTTCAATAAATACTTTGACATATTTTTAGACTATGTTGGTATTTTAAGCTTTTAAGCAGATTTTTCCTACTTATCTTTTCTTTAGTTTTGCATAAATAAATTACAAAACATGAACGAAATATTTGCATTTGGACTGTTAACCTTCACCTCATTTTTCACGCTGATAAACCCTTTGGGCACCATGCCCATATTTATGACCATGACAGCAGGTTTGGATTCAAAAGACCGAACCAAAACGGCTAAAAAAGCCTCCATAGTAGGATTCCTTACTATTATAGCATTTGCCTTTTCAGGCAATTTACTTTTTAATTTTTTCGGTATATCGGTTCATAGTTTCAGAATAGTAGGTGGCGTAATTTTCTTTATAATGGGTATGGATATGCTTCAAGCTCGGCTTGGGAAAGTAAAAATAAAAGAATCGGAAGTTAAAACCTATGTAAATGACATTTCAATTACACCACTTGCTATACCCATGATATGTGGCCCCGGTGCTATTACAAACGCAATAATTCTTATGGAAGACGCGAATAATATTGCCAAAAAAGTTGTACTCATTTTTACCATTTTTATTGTTATCCTTATCTCCTATATAATTCTTTACAGTTCATCGCGCATAATAAAACTAATGGGTGAAACCGGCATTAATGTAATGATGCGCCTTATGGGTTTAATAGTAATGGTAATTGCTGTTGAGTTCTTCTTTAGCGGATTAAAACCAATTATTATAGATATAATGTCAACCAAGAATTAAAACCAGATTAGTTTAGTTCATCTTTTTTATGATGTATTCTTTCCTGATACTAGTTGCTGGTTTACAGTCGCTTAAACAGATTCTGAATACAATAACCAGAAACTAGCAACACTATAAAATTTAAATTCTTGCGAACTTGTCTTAGCTGAAAATCAAAGAATATTTTCAACCCTTCGCATATATAATCAAATTATAATTGGCCTTTCTTCAGGGTAATTATTTTAACTAAATCTTTCAAACAATAACCTGTTTCCTTGCTGAAAATTCCAAATTAATTGCACAACGTTCCTATTAATTGATAAAAATCTGGTTATGTTAAACATACTGCTAATTTACAATGATTCATTCCTCAGGTTATTAATTTAATATAATTACTTTTGCAACAACCAAAACAAATAATATGCTAGTATCAATGACAGGCTTTGGGAAAGCCACTTGCGAGTTAAACAACAAAAAACTTACTATTGAAATAAAAAGTCTGAATAGCAAACAGCTTGATGTAAATTCTAGAATTCCTGGCTTTTACCGCGAGAAAGAAATTTTAGTACGAAATTTAATATCGAAAAACTTAGTACGCGGAAAAGTAGATTTTAGCATGTATGCAGAAGTTAGTAATGGTGAAAATAGCTCTATTGTAAATACAGAATTGGTTAAAGCCTATTTTAATCAACTTTCAAAAATATCTACCGATTTAGGCATTGACAACAAAAATGATCTTCTTTCTATAATAATGCACTTACCCGACACTCTAAAAACAGAACGCGAAGAGCTTGACGAAGATGAGTGGTTGGTAGTAATGGAAAGCATACAAATTGCCCTGTCAGATTTAATGGCATTTAGAAAACAAGAAGGTGTTACTTTAGAAAAAGACATTATTGAGCGTATTAATGAAATAATAAGCCTGCTTAATCAGGTTGAACCCCTTGAACAAGATCGCCTTAAGAGAGTGAAAGATCGCCTCAGAAGCAACTTGAAAGAACTTGCAGAAAAAGACGATATTGATGAGAATCGTTTTGAACAAGAGCTGATTTTTTATCTTGAGAAAATGGACATCACTGAGGAAAAAGTAAGGTTAGCCCATCATTGCGAATACTTTTTAAAAACAGCTGAATTCGATGAGCCAGTTGGGAAAAAACTAGGTTTTATTTCACAAGAAATTGGTCGTGAAATTAATACCTTGGGTTCAAAAGCCAATCATCCTGAAATGCAAAAGCTTGTTATTCTCATGAAAGATGAGCTAGAGAAAATCAAAGAGCAATTACTAAACGTATTGTAGCAAGTAAAAGAACAAAGTTCCGACAAGGTTTAAACCTTGTTAGAACTACGCAAGTATATAAATCAATGTCAGGCAAACTAATTATATTTTCAGCTCCATCGGGTTCAGGAAAAACCACTATTGTAAAACATTTACTGCATAAACCTTTTAATCTTGAGTTTTCTATATCGGCATGCAATCGCGAACCTCGTAAGAATGAAACTCACGGACAGGATTACTACTTTTTAAGTACCGCCGACTTCAAACAAAAAATTAAAAACAACGATTTTATTGAATGGGAAGAAGTGTATACCGATCGGTTTTACGGCACTTTAAAAAGTGAAATAGATAGAATTTGGCAAAAAGGCAACAATGTGCTGTTTGATGTTGATGTGGTAGGTGGTGTAAATATTAAAAAACAGTTTGGTGATAAAGCCCTTTCTATTTTTGTAAAACCTCCATCGGTTAAAGCACTTAAAGAACGATTAACAGCTAGAGGAACAGATTCGGATGAGGAAATAGAAAAACGCTTAGCAAAAACCGAAGAAGAATTGCAGTATGCTAATCAGTTTGATTATGTATTGATAAACGACGACTTAAAAACCACACAAACTGAGGCTGAAGAATTACTTACTAATTTTCTGAATAGTTAATATCTTATTTATGATTGGCTTATATTTTGGTTCATTTAATCCTATTCATATTGGTCATTTAGTCATAGCCAACTATTTTGTAGAATATGCCAATCTAACTGAGCTTTGGTTTATTGTCAGTCCGCACAATCCCCTAAAAGAAAAAAATACGCTTCTACCCGATTATCAGCGTTTTGAAATTACAAGCCGTGCATTAGGCGATTATCCAAAATTTAAGGCTTCAAATATTGAGTTTTCACTACCTCAACCCTCCTACACTACCAACACATTAGCCTATTTAAAGGAAAAACATCCGAACAAACAATTTGCCCTTATTATGGGCGAAGACAACCTTCGTTCGTTTCATAAATGGAAAAATTACAAACAGCTATTGGCAGAGCAAACCCTTTTAGTTTACCCACGACCAGGCTGTAAAAAAACCATTTTCCATGACCATAAAAACGTTCACATTCTTGACGCACCAAACATGGAGATTTCATCGAGTTTTATTCGCAAAGCTATACACGAAGGAAAAGATATTCGCTTTTTTGTACCTGAAAAAGCATGGGAATATATTGATGAAATGAACTTTTATCGCAAATAAAAAACTGCCAGAGTTGAAAAACCCTGGCAGCATAACAATAACCTTCTAATTTATAAAATTAGTTAAAATTCAAATTAACCTTAATTCCTCCTCTTATCCAACGCCCAGGCTGTGAAATTCCACCCAAATCGTAATAATCAGTATTGAAAATATTGGTAACTTCTGAAAAAATCTCATATTTATTTGCTCTCCAATAAAGTTTAGCATCAAATAAAGTAAATGGCATGTACGAAATTTCCTCACCCAAAATATCAGTATAGGCTCCATTTCTGCTCTGATATGAAACGCTCCAACTAAGCCCTAACGATTTATACAAATTATGATCGGCAGTTATATTAATTTTATGCCTTAAATAATCAAGAGAATAGGCCGAAACCATTAATGTATCAGTCTCCTTATCAATATTAGTATACGAATAGCTTACATTTATATAATTAACAAAAGAACTTAATCCTTCAACCTTTTTAAAATTCATTCTTGATGATAATTCTAAACCACTGGTTATTAAATTTGTATAATTGACAGTAGTAAATTCATCGGCTCCCACTTCTTTAACCCAATCAATGGCATCTTTAGTATCCCTAGCAAAACCATTTACTGTCCAAGTTACATTATTACCATACCCTTTAAATCCTAATTCATAGCCATTTGCTACTTCGGGTTTTAATTCAGGATTCCCAACATTGCTTGGTCCATCGTAATACAAATCGGTAAAAGTAGGCATGCGCATTGCCTGATTAATTGATGCAAATGTTTTGACACCTGAAGTTAACCAATAGCTTGTTTCAACTCCTCCAGAAAAGTAAGCACCATAATCTGAGTTATAATGCGCTAAACCTCCAAGCGTAATATTATACTTATTATTTGTATAATCTTGCTCAATAAAAAAGTTTACATGGCTTCTTTCTGCTTCTTTAGAGTATTTACCTCGTTCTTCTCCTGGGGCATCAATTGCTTCGTCTAAACTTTCACCCAACACATTACTATATATATGCTCATTTCTGAAATCAACACCAAATGAGCTTTCACCCAGTTTTGTACTAACACTAATATTTGCATTTGCCCCGGTTACATTGGTTAAGTGGTAGTTATGACCTGGGTAACTGTAATTAATCTGATAATATTTTGCAGTGTCGTTTTCTGTTGTAACAAAATACCCATCGTTATAATGGAATTTATCTTCCCTAAAAAGCTCAAACCTATCCTGATTCCTTCTCCAATAAATATTGGTAGTTAGTTTGGCTATACCAAATGACTTACTGTAACTTAAACTTGTTAAAAAGTTTCGAATGTGTTCAAACTGATCGGGGTATTTCGGAGAGTAAAAACTATTGGCACCGAATGATTTATCTAAATACCCAAGCTGAAAATCGAGCTTACCTAAATCGGCATTCAAACTCCCGTGATAAAAAACCTGTTTGCTTTTAAAATCGGTATTTGTCTTATATCCATCAGAGCCGTTTAGGCCAAAAGCTATATAGTTATTTAATTTACCCGATGAAAAGTTAACCGAAGCATTTGTTGCATATAAACCATTTTGCCCACCCGATACTGATGCACGTATTTCTTTATCGGCTTTTGAATTGGTAATAATATTTATAGCACCCGAAAAAGCATTTGGCCCAAAAATTCGAGCACCGGCACCCGATAGAATTTCTATGCGTTCAATACTTTCTAAGTCGATTGGGATGTTTAGGTTGTGGTGACCTGTTTGTGGGTCGTTAACAGGAATATTATTGAGAAGAAATAAAGTTTGATCAAATGATCCGCCTCTGATACTTACATCGGCTTGTACACCTATCGCCCCACGCTGGCGGATATCTACATTCATTGCATAACGCAATAAATCTTGCAGGGTTTGCGCAGGGCTCGCCTGAATTTCTTCACTTGGTATTACCGTTACTATTCGTGAAACCTCTTCAAAAGCTTTTGGAGTCCGGTTTGAGCTAACTACTACCTCATCAATATCTAAATGATTACCTACTTGTATTGTATCGGTTTGGGAATAACCTTTTTCAGGATTAGCCAACAGAGTTAAAGTACCTGATAAAAAACCAATTTTTACTATTGTTTTTAAACTCGCGAAAATAGCAAACGACTTTCTGCTCCAATGGCTAAAAGTAACATGTTTACTTAACTGTTTTGTGAAATTTTTTGTGTCCATGTTTTAGTTTTTTTAAAAAATTAAGCGGCAAATGTAGCACTAAAACAACGAACATGTAAACAAAGTTTATAAAAGACATTGAGCTTTTTCAATCTTTGCCCAGTATTAATAAAAAAAATCGCAGCTAGCAGATGAGGTTTCAAGTTTACCCAAAATATTAGTTTTCGCAGCAAGCTCCAAAGAATAAAACCCACAAGTGTAGAATTTAACTAAATAAAACCAACATATAACGGGGTACTTTCTACTCTACAAATTTATATCCCACCCCTTTTATGGTTACAATATGATTGGAACCTAATTTTTCCCTGAGTTTTCTAATGTGAACATCAATGGTACGGTCACCCACAATAATATCTTCGCCCCAAACTCTGGAGTAAATTTCATCACGTGTAAATACCTTTTCAGGTTTTGATGTTAATAACAGAAGAAGATCAAATTCTTTGCGTGGAAGAATTAATTCATCATCTTGATTTTTAACTATATACCTTTCTTTATCAATGGTTATATTCCCAATTACTATAACTTTTGATGCCTCATCTTCCTTTTCATTTTCTTTTCCCGACTTTCGTTTTAGCAAAGCTTTAACTCTACTAACCAATACTTTTGGCCTAACCGGTTTAGAAATGTAGTCATCACCTCCAGCCTCAAAACCGGCAATCTGACTATAATCTTCGCCTCTAGCCGTTAAAAAAGCAATAATCGGGTTATTTGAATTGGGTAATGCGCGAATTTTCTCACAAGTCTCCATTCCATCCATACCAGGCATCATTACATCAAGTATAATTAAATCAGGATTAAAAACTTTTGCTTTTTCAATGGCCTCTTCACCTGTCTGAGCCTTTTCAACTAAGAATCCTTCTTGTTCTAAATTAAACCCTATAAACTCTGTTATATCAGTTTCGTCATCAACCAGTAAAATTTTGGCTTCTTTTAACATAAATTTAATTTTATAGTTCTATTGTAAAACTAATATTAAATACAGAAAGTCAAGTTAAATAAATCTTAAGTTTATATCAACATTCAGACTTCGTTAGTTTATAGAATTATTTTTTTACGCTAAAAGGATTATCGCCGACTTCGTATTGCATTAATTTTCCATTTGGCATTTTTATTTTTTCATTATTTATATGTCGGCAAAGTTGTTTCTGGGCATCTCTAAATCTAGGTATTTCCATAGGTTCCAGCTTGACGGTAATTGTGTTTTTTGTATTTTTAATCCAGCCCTTAGAGCTTGTGATTGCGTCCAGTACCGGTAACAGGTCA
>JAQICC010000093.1 GCA_027858735.1 Salinivirgaceae bacterium | reverse complement strand
AACCTTATAATTTTAAAGTGTTGAAATTAATTTTGTCAAATTTTACTAAAGTGCATTTATTTCAGCACATCTACTTCCTTGCAATCCCTTTGAAGTAGGGAACTACGTCGGCAGGTATTTCAAGTTGTATTTGCACTAAACTAAATACATGAATTAATCAGGTTAGAAAGAAAATTGATTATAATTGTAAGTATTTTGATTATTTGAAATGTGTAAAAAAGAAATTTATTTAAGAATGATAATAAAGTAAAATAAAATTGAGTTTAAAGCCTTTTTATAACATATTGGTATTGCTTATATTAAGTGGTTCTGGATTATACTCCTTTGCGGCTGATGTTAGTAATGTTGATAGTTTATTGAATGTTTTAAAAACGGAGAGAAATGATACTGTAAAAGTAAACCTTCTAAATAAAATTGGTGATAAGCTTAGTCAAGACAAATCGGATAAAACGCTAACATTTTTAAATGAGGCTTTAGAACTTGCGAAAAGCATTGGCTACGAGTATGGTGTATGTGAGTCTCTTTTATTATTAGGAAACGATGCATTGCAGAAAGGAGCGCATGATAATGCCATTGATTACCTTGATCAATCGCTTAACCAAAGAAATAAATATAATATTATAAAGAATACATTGAAATGCTATATTGGTTTAGGATCGGCATATATGTATAATTCAGAATACGACAAATCAATAGAAGTATTTGATACAGGAATAAAAATTGGAGTTGAGCTTAAAGATTTTTCATTAGTGCCGCATTTGCTTAAAATTAAAGGTGTTGTTTTGGTATATACAAGTGAGTATACAAGTTCAATTGAGTGTTTTAAAAAGGCAGTTGTTTATTATATTAAAGATGATAATAGAAAAGGTGTTGCTGATTGTTTAACAAATATTGGGGTTGTTTATAACTATATGGGTAACCATATATTATCGATCGAGTATCAAAAAAAAGCTATTGAGGAATATCGTAAGATAGATGCAAAGAATCAGCTGGCAAAAGGCTTAAATAATTTAGGAGTATCGTACGATGACTTAAATAAATATGAGAAAGCATTGGAGTGTTATACCGAAGCGCTAGCTATAAGAGTTAATATTGCGGATGAACTAGGAACATCGGTATGCTATAATAATATTGGGGAAGTTTATAAGGATAAAGGAGAATATGCTAAAGCGGTAGAGTTTTACGAAAAATCGTTAGCTATTGATAGAAAGTTAGATGATGAAGGAGGAATAGCGATTTGTTTGCTGAACATTGGGCATATTCATTTTTTACAAAGCAGTTATGAAAAAACGGACCAGTACTATACTGAAGCTTTGGTTAGTGCTAATAAACATGGTGATAAAAGGATTATAGCAAATATATTAAATGGCATTGGAGAATCGTATCTGAAACAGTTAAAATTAGATAAAGCGCTGTTAAATTTTAATAAAGCAATGAACCTATGTGTACAAATAGGTGAGAAGAGCGAAGAGGCAAAATCGTTGTATTTGATTGGTGAGGTATACAGGCAAAAGGGTAGTTTCGCTGATGCAATAGATAATTTTAATAAGGCAAAAGCAATTCATCAAGAATTAGAAGAGACCGGTGAAGTATCTACTGATAATCTTAAAATAGGAGAGGCTTGGTTAAATATGGGTTATCCATCAAAAGCCATTGATTATAGTTTAATTGGACTGAAAGCTTCTCGTGAGATGGGTATAAGAGAAAATATTAGGCTTGCGGCCGAAATACTATCAAAGGCCTATGCTAAAAAAAATAATTTTGAGGAAGCCTACCAGTATTCAAATTTATATAGATTAATTCATGATAGCTTATTTACTCTTGAGAGTCAAAAGCAAATTCATATTGTAGAGTATAGGTTTGAGTTAGAGCGTAAAGAAAAGGAAATTACCTTGCAAAAAACGGAATTGGAAAAACAAGATGCCGTAATTAAACATAGACTCATATTACAAAATGCACTAATTGGGGGCATTGCTGCTATTTTTATAATTGTGATTTTAGTTGTTCTTGGGTATATACGAATTCACAGAGCAAAAGGAGTTATAATGCTGCAAAATAATGAAATTGAAGAAAAAAATGAAGAGCTAAAGCAAAGTAATGAAGAGTTGCGTGTAACTGTTGAAACGGTTAATGAGCAGAAAGAACGTATCCAAAAAACAAAAAAAGAAATAACAGATAGTATAGAATATGCTCAATACATTCAGCGCGCCATTTTACCTAAAAAAGAAGCGCTTGCTGCAAAGTTGACGAATTTTTTTGTGTTTTATAAACCGAAGAATATTGTTAGTGGTGATTTTTATTGGACAACAGAAATTGAAGGAAGAACTATTATTGCTGCAGCCGATTGTACTGGGCATGGTGTGCCAGGTGCATTTATGAGTATGCTGGGGGTTTCGTTTTTAAACGAAATTGTAAACAAAGAATACATTACACATGCGGGTGTTATATTACAGCGATTGCGTAAAGAGGTAATTCATGCTTTGCAGCAAAAGGGAGTATTAGGTGAACAGCGCGATGGAATGGATATTGCCTTGTGCTCTATTGATTTTGATAAATTGCAACTTCAGTTTTCAGGAGCTCATAATCCATTGTATATTATACGCAAAAAGGAGACTTTACCTGTGCCGGAAGTTGATGCTGTTGAATATGAAGATTATATATTGTACGAAATAAGAGGGGATAGAATGCCCATTGCTCTTTATGAAAAAATGGACAGGTTTAGTACCAAGGAGATTCAAATTTATAAGGGAGACCAAATCTATATGTTTTCTGATGGTTACGTCGATCAATTTGGAGGAACTGATGGTAAACGTTATAAATCGAGGACATTTAAAGAGCTGTTATTAAAAAATTGCAGCAAATCAATGGCAGAACAAAAATGTGCGCTTGAAGCCGCTCATATTAATTGGAAAAATGATTTTGAACAAATTGATGATATAATGGTGATGGGACTTTTAGTGTAGAGCCTATTTCGCAATCATACATGTCATGTTACATTTTCTCCTTTTTGTTTTTTTAATTGAAGTAAGTGCAGAATTGTTTCTGTATCAATCATGTAAATAAAATGATAATTCTGAACTAGTGCATTTAGCAATTGTTAACCCTCCCGAAGCCAGTTCGGGCTGATTTGTAAGATTGCCATTTTACTGGTTTCTCAAAATGGATAATATTTATTATAGCTATGCATTAGAACTAAAAATTTAAAACCAAATGCATCGTTTGGGTTATAATTAACGAAAAAGCAATGAAGATATGGCAAATGGAATTCTAGCAAAAATAAGCCTTAAAGAGAAAATAGGCTACGGAATAGGAGATTTGGGATTTAACTTTTATTGGGCTAACATTTCAGCCTTTCTGTTAATATTTTATACCGATGTTTTTGGTATTTCAGCTGCAGCAGCAGGAACCATGATGCTGGTAACTAAAATTGTTGATGCCTTTACTGACCCGGCAATGGGGGCGTTGGCAGACAGAACAAAGAGCAAATTTGGAAATTTCAGGCCTTATTTACTTTATGCAGGGTTGCCAATGGCAGCTGCAGGAGTTTTAACTTATACCACACCAGATTTGGCCGAAAATGGAAAACTTATTTGGGCTTATGGTACTTATACCCTAATGATGATGGTTTATACGGTGTTAAATATTCCGTACTCAGCCCTTTCGGGTGTAATTACTGCGGAAAGCCAGGAGCGAACCACATTAATAAGTTTTCGTTTTATAGCGGCCTTTTCCGGAACTATTATTGTAAACTTTTTTACACTTGATTTGGTTGATGTTCTAGGAAAAGGTAACGAAACACTAGGATGGCAATTAACTATGGCTTTGTATGGAATTGCTGCTGCAATAGTTTTCACCATAGTTTTTTTTAGCACTAAAGAACGAATAACCTCGCCACCAAAACAAAATACAAATGTGGCCAGTGATATTAAAGATTTGTTCCAGAATAAACCTTGGCTGGTATTGTTTAGTTTGGCACTAATTATAATGATAACAATTACCATGCGTGCAGGAGCATCAATTTATTATGTGAAATATTACGTAGAGCGCCCTGAACTAATTAAATACTTTCTTACTGCATATGGTATTGCTCTTGCAGTGGGTGCAGCCATAACACCAATGCTTACAAAATTCATTGACAAAAAACGGTTAATGGTGTATCTTATGAGTGCAACCGGAATTTTGTCAATAGCATTCTTTTTTATTCCAAAGGATGCAGTTTGGTTAATGTTTACACTTCATGTATTTATAGGCTTGGTATTGGGGCCAAAATCGCCGCTAGCCTTTTCAATGTATGCCGATACCGCTGATTATACTGAATGGAAAACAGGAAGACGAGCAACAGCAATGACTTTTTCGGCCGCCAATTTCTCGCAAAAGCTGGGTGGAGCATTAGCTTCTTTTATTATTGGTACAGTATTGGCTAGTCTGGGTTATGTGGCAAATGAAGCTCAAAGTGATGCATCGCAGACAGGAATTGTAGTGGTGATTAGTGTTATTCCGGGAGTTTTTGCGCTTTTAGCTGCATTTATAATGCGGTTTTATACTTTGAATAATGTTCTGCTTGAAAAAGTACAGCTAGAATTGAAGGAAAGAAAAGAGAAAGAATAAGCTTAATATGTTTTTATTTTTGGTATTACTGCGAATTTAGTGTAAGATAATTTTATAAGGAGTTTTTTTAATGAGTTATATTAGGCAGTCCTCAGTCTCCAGTTGTTGGACATACTGAGGACTGAGAACCGAGGACTGGAGGATGCCAACCTGAGAACTTAAAAATACACCTAATTTAATCATTAGCCACAAAAATGGTAGTAGAACCTTGTTTTTAAAGGTACTTGAAATACAAATATTATTCTTGTTTAATATTGTAGGCCAGCAATGTATTTCCGTGGCGAATATATAGTACCCCATTTTTAATTACAGGGTTCGAGAAATGTTCTTTTGTACCCTTCTTAATTTTGAATTTACTAACAATATTAACAGAGTCAGTCGTGTTTATAAGATTTACCGATCCATTGTCAGAATAACAATATATCATGTTGTCAGCCGTTATTACACTTCCTGATTTTACTCTTAAGCTATCGGTTATTTGACCAGAATTTATGTCACGAATTTCCATTTTTAGTTTACCTGTTGTGTTGAATATTTTGCCGTCTTTAATTACAAAGCCTGTGAAAGTGCCCGCTTGAGAGGGTTCAGCCCACACTTCTGTGATGCTTGTTCCATCATCAGCTAATGCCAATTTAACGGCACCATTACCGTCGGGTTGCACATAGTAAAGATGCCCGTCTTTAAATATTGGAGTATTGCTCGGTTGGTTAAATTGCTTAATTTTCTGCTTATGCGACCATAATAATTCACCAGTTGCGGCATCAAGCCCTAAAAGATTATGAATGGTGAATGTAACCAATATTTTTCTGGTGGGGAGGTTAATAATCATAGGTGAGCAATAGGATGCCGTGTCTGAAAGTCCTTTAGAAATCCATAAGGTTTCTCCTGTAAAACGATCTAAGGCTACAATGTTAGTGTCTTTTCCAGCAGGAAGGCAGAATATTCTATTCTCATCAACTAATGGCGATTCTGCAAAACCAAAATAGTTATATTTACCATTAAAATCTGCAAGCATATCAATCGCCCATTTTTCCGCTCCGGTTTCAGTTTCGTAGCAAGCTACTCTTCCTAAGCCCGAAATAGCGTAAGCTAAATTATTAACAATAGTAGGTGTTGACCGCGAACCAGGGAAAGATGCTGAAAAACCTTCTCCCATGAATGCCTTCCCGTTTGGTGAAGCCCAAAGTAGATTGCCTGTTAGGTCGAAAGCAAAAAGATGACTTACACTATCAATTTCGCCATTTACAAATACTTTATCTGATGTAACTACAGGTGAACCATATCCGTGTCCAATGGTGTCTGTTTCCCAAATCAAATCAGGCCCAGCTTTAGGCCAGCTTTTAAGGAGCCCGGTTTCGTTATATATGCCGTCGCGATTTTCGCCTCGCCATTGAGCAATATTAATTTTACTGGTTTCGGTTTGGGTACAAGCTGCACAAATAACAATACATAGAATGATAAGATTTTTCATAGTTTGTAAGATTTCAATTTATAGGGTGTATGTGAAAATTATATCGATAAATAAAAATCAAATATATCAAAATATTAATGTTTGCGTAATCATATTATGTACAATAATTAATTTATTTCTCAGAAAATAGATTTATTAGGTAGATATTTTTAGCCCTGTTTTTGAAAAGTGCGTATATAAAATAGTTGTGATTTGAGTGTTTTTTTTAGTAAAAAACTTTTTTGAATTTTTATGGTTAATTGTGAACTTAAAGAAGAACAATTTTTTATTGATATAATTAATAGTTGAGTTTGTAATGTAATGGAAAATGTGAGATTAAAATGGTTTTTGTTGTGTATGTTGTATATTTTGAACGAAATTAGATTCTTTAAAAGTGTTTTTTAATTTTAAATGTACTTCTCAATTTTTTACTAAGGGTATTTAATTAATAATTGAAATTGTACAAATAAGGCCTTATTAATGGCGACAAGTTTATGGTTTATAAGTAAAGAGTATTTTTAAGTAGTTGTAAAAAATCACTTACAAGTTATTACTGCTAAGTTTTAGAATATTTTTGGTGAATTGATTTTTAAACATTAAGTTATGAAAAAGAAAATACTATTATTGATTTTGGGTTTCTGCTTTTTTTTAGTTGGTTTTGGACAGGAAAATGGTAACTCGATTAAGGTAAATACCTTGGGTTATAAATTAGAGAGTGTAAAAAAAGCTACTATAAATGGACTTTGTAATGGTTTTAAAGTAGTTGACACCTCGAATAAAAAAGTGGTTTTTAAAGGCAAGTTAAAAGAATCGAAAATTCAAGATGATGTAGATCAATCGGTATTTATTGCGGATTTTAGTGCCTTGAATACTCCTGGGAATTACTATATTGAAACAAAAAGTGGTTTAAAATCGGTAGTGTTTAAAATAGCTGATGATTGTTACGATTTTGCTTTTAAAACCTCAATGCGTGCATTTTACTTATGGCGGTGCGGTACTGAAGTTGAAGGTGTATTTGAAGCCGATACTTTTAAGCAGGAAGCTTGCCACATGCACGATGGCTATTTAGATTTTACTGAATTTGGAGAGAAACAGAAAGATGGTACCGGCGGTTGGCACGATGCAGGTGACTATGGAAAATACATTGTAAATGGAGGAATTTCATTAGGACAACTTTTTATGGGCTGGCAAGATTTTCAAAAAGGTCTTGAAAAAACAGCGTTTGATATTCCGGATAAGCACGAGAAAATGCCAGATTACTTAGAAGAATTAAAATGGGAAACCGATTGGTTCTTAAAAATGCAGTATTCGGATAATTCAGGTAGGGTATCGCATAAATTAACTCGTACAAGTTTTTCTGGGTTTATAATGCCGAACGAGGATACTGCAAAAAGATATTTTACAGAATGGGGAACTGCGGCTACAGCACATTTTGTAGGAGCAATGGCTATTGCAGCTCGCAATTTTGAACCCTATGATGCTGAATATGCTAAAACGTGCTTAGATGCTGCCAAACGTAGTTATAAGTATTTGCAAGAAAATTCTGAGTATGTACGCTGGGGGCAAAAAGATTTTCATACTGGCGGATATCAGCCTAACCAGACCGGTGGTTTAATTTGGGCTGCTGCCGAAATGTGGGAAACAACAGGAGAGGATCAATACTTAAAAGATTTTGAATTGCGATTAACAAATCTTAAAGAATTGGTTGATTACAATTGGGATTGGGGAAATGTTAGAAATCTTGGAGTTTACACTTACCTGTTGTCAGAAAAAAAAGGTAGAAACAAAGAATTGCACGCTAAAATTAAACAAGAAATGATCCATATTGCTGATTCTATTGTGAGCCATACCAAAAGCGATGTTTATGGTCGTCCTTCAGCTTTGTATGAGTGGGGATGTAACGGTACTATTGCTCGTTTAGCTTCGAATCTTTATGTGGCCTCAAAATTGAATCCAGATAAAAAATATAAGGAAGCTGCAGAAAGTATTGTGGCGCATATTTTCGGACGTAATTATTATGGTCGCTCTTATGTTACAGGTTTAGGTGTTAATCCGCCGATGTTTCCGCATGATAGAAGATGTGGCGCTGATGGGATTAAAAATCCTTGGCCGGGTTATATTGTAGGTGGCGGCCATACAGCTACCGATTGGGTTGATGAAGAAGGCAGTTATTCGCACAACGAAATTTGTATTAACTGGCAAGCATCATTGGTTTATTTAATGGCTTGGGTGGCAATGGAGTAGGTTTGTATAATTTAAATTGAAAAAGAGGCTATCTGAAAAGTCACGGTGTGAATATGTTTATTTAATGGCTTGAGTGTTAAGATGCACATAGCCAATTAATTGAAAATTCACACCGTGACTAATGATTGAAAATTTAATACTTTACGAGACACACTCTTTTTAATTTATTCAGCTTCGATTTTGTCTTTAACTTTCTTGTAATGCGCCATAATCATTCTTATTTCACTATAGTTTAAATCATCCAATACAACTTCTTTAATGGGACTTAAATTAGTGGTTTCAAGCTCATCGGCAATTTCAAAAACCCAGTCAATATTTTCTTGGCTAGTGAATTCAGTTACTTCCAGTGTACCTTTTTCAATGTAATGTGCCAAATGACCTTCAATGGTTACGTCTTTAAGATCGCGTTCTTTTGCAATTTCTTTAATTTTCATCCCATCCAAATACATTTTTAGCGTTTCGGCCTTTGTATCAACTTTTGCTTTTTTCTCTGTTTTTTCTTTTAGTGTTTTCTTTTTACGTTCTGCTTTTTTAGGAGCATCTACAATACGTTGCTTGTATAAATCGCTGTTTTTTAGTTCGCTTTTTGAAAGCTCGGTATTCGATATTATAGTTTTAATCAAAGCCTCGGCCTTGTGAATATAAACCATTTGTTTAAAAAATAAAGCTTCCAGATCAACCAATTCAGTTATAAATTTCTTTGTACCGCTTTGGCTTTTTAGTTCATTAATTTTGTCCTTTATTTTTGTTGTGCAACCACTAATTTTAGGCCGAAAATATCCTTTAGCAGCTCCAACACGCTCTTGCAATTGGCTAATTGTATTTGCATTGTTTGTTTGTAAAATAGTATTAACCTGAACCAAGAATTTGTCGGCGAATTCTTTTTCTTTAATAGTTATTTGCAATAACTCTTGCGCAAGGCCTTTATGCTTTTGTTTGGTAGACCGACCTTCTTCTTTATTGTATGTTTGCAGATGGTATCGAAGTTGATTAATCAATTCAGAAAAATCGAAAGCCTGCAATACAAAATCTTTAATATAGTTATAGGAATGTTGTACTACGGTTTGGTTTAAATTTATGGTATTGCTTTTTTGTTGTGTAAAACTAAATATCAGGCTGTCCTGATCGAGGCCTTCGCGAGGAATTTTTCCGGTTAATACCAACCCTTTTAACGAGGTTAAACGCGAAAGAGCTACATAAGCCTGACCCGGGGCAAAAGCTTTTGATACATCAATAATGGCTTTTTCGAAGGTTAAGCCCTGACTTTTGTGAATGGTAATGGCCCAAGCCAATTTTAAAGGAAAATGTGTAAAGGTACCTATTACCTTCTCTTCAATTTCGTTGGTTTGCTGATTTAGTGTAAAACGACGGTTTTCCCATTCGTAGGGTTCTACCCAGGTTGAGGGCGATCCGTCAGGGAAACTTACTTCAATTTGTTTTTCGGACAGTTCAGATACTACGCCAATTTTACCATTAAAATATAGCGATTCGCCCGAATAATCATTTTTAATGAACATTACTTGAGCCCCTTTTTTTAGCTCTAGGGTAAATTCAACAGGATAGTTATATTCTGAAAAATCACCTTTTACGACACCATTGTATTTATAAGTTTTGGCTTCAAGTTTATCTAACTCTTCGGCATTTATTCGGTCGGCTTGATAGTTGTGCGTGTTTAGGTAGATAAAACCTTCGTTGCTTCGAGGATTAAAATTGGGTTTATAATGATTATTTAGAATTTCTAAATCTGATGCATCAATACGGTTTTCGCGCAAATGATTTAGTACCTGAATAAATTCGGGATCGCTTTGGCGAAATATTTTTTCAAGCTCAATATACACGGGTTGATTGTTTTCAAGCACCTTTGCATTGAAAAAGTACATGCCTTTGTAAAACTGTTGCAGGTAACTCCATTCGTTATCTTTTACAATGGGAGGGAGTTGTAGCATATCACCAATAAATAGCATTTGAACGCCACCAAAGGGTTTATAGCTTTTTCGGCGGATGCTTTTTAGTATCGTGTCAATGGCATCAAGTAAATCGGCACGCAGCATACTAACCTCGTCAATAATTAGCAGCTCCATTTCTTGCAAAAGCTTGCGCTTGTACTTATTCATTTGAATATTTGCCATTAGCGACTTTGGTGTATTTACCTGAAAGGTAATGCTTTGGTCGAACTGCCTATTTTCGGGAATAAACGACCCAAATGGCAACTGAAATAATGAGTGAAGCGTAACACCACCGGCATTAATAGCCGCAATACCAGTAGGAGCCGCAATGACTACATTCTTATGGGTAGTTTGAATAATTTGGCGTAAAAAGGTGGTTTTGCCGGTTCCGGCTTTGCCCGTTAAAAAAATATGCTGATTGGTATTGTTAACAAATCGTGATGCTAGTTGTGTGATTTCGCTCTTTTCAATTACTTCCATGTTGGGTTTTTGTTTTTTAATATATAAAAATACAGAAAATATTATTAATCTATCAACTGAGTATGCATCTATTTTTTAATTATTTTCCGTGGATTGCTAATGTTTAATTCGAATTAAAAGCGTTAGATTCGCAGAATGGAAAAATACCTTAATAAAAGTGGTTCTACTACCAATTTTGTGGGTAAGGTTAAAATTATATGAGTTTTTTATTTTTCAAGTATGAAGTTCTTAGTTTTCAGTTCACAGTTATTAGTAAACTTGTTGATTGCGTACTGAGAACTGCTTACTATATCTCACTTTAAAAATACTCTTTGTAAAATTATTTTCCGCTAAATTCGTAGTAATAGCATAAAAGTAAATATTTCAAATTATGAATACCTTTCAAATACCAACATACGAAACGCTTCTCGATGAGTATAGCAAGAGATTAAAGAAAACAAAAAGTCTTCATGCAAAAGTTTCCTTGTTACGATTGGCCATTTTTATAGCTATTCTACTCTCGTGGTTTTATGTTTTTCCTTCGGTACATGCAGGTGCTGGTGCTATAATGGGAATGCTACTTATTGTGGCTTTTATGGTGTTTTTAAAGGTGCATAAAAATCTTGAGGATAAAAGAAATTATCTGGAGGCCATGATTAAAACCAATGCAAATGAAATTAAATGTTGTAATGGAGATTATAGTGTATTTCAGTCAGGAGCTGAGTTTGTCGATCATAATCATCCTTATTCATACGATATTGATTTATTTGGCGATGGTTCATTATTTCAATATTTAAATAGATCGGTTACCATTAAAGGGAAAAACCTTTTAGCCAAATGGCTGCGTAATACTCCATTAATAAATGCAGATATTGTTAATAACCAAAAAGTTGTTGAGGAACTATCAACCAAACTAAATTTTAGACAAGAATTTCAGGTAGTGGGTAAGTTATTTGCCAGCGAAACTGAAGAAGAGGAATTGGTAAGCTCGTGGATAAATTACCCCTTGTTTTTTACAAAAAGGCTTTTTATGTTGATTTTTCTTTGGTTGCTACCGCTTGTAAATATTTCTGTATTAGCATTAGTAATTGCAGGTAGGTTTGAAATTACAAGTTTGATTTGGGTGATTTTTATTAATCTTACTATAATTGGTTCGCGACTCAAAAAATTTAATGGCTACTATGGCTTATTAAATAGAAGCCATGCTGTTTTAAGAAAAACATCGCGCTTGGTTCAAATGATAGAACAGCTTGATTGTGAAACGGAGCATGCTCTTTATTTGAAAAGCATGCTTGAAAAGAATGAAGTTCATGCCAGTTCTCAAATTAATAAGCTAACCAAACTATTGAATGGTCTTGATAATAGAAATAACATGCTGCTTGGAATAATTTTAAATAGCTTGTTGCTCTGGGATTGGCAATATATTTTTAGAATTGAAAAATGGAGATTGAATCACAAGGTTGATTTTAGTAACTGGCTGGAATGTATTGCCAATTTTGACGCTCTTATAAGTTTGGCGAATTTAAGTTTTAATAATCCCGATTTTTCTTTTCCGGCAATTTCAGAAAAGGAATTTGAGCTTTCAGCTGTTCAGATTGGCCATCCGCTTTTAGCTAAGAATGTTCGAATTTGTAATGATTTTTCGATTGATCAATCGCCAAGATATGCCATTGTTACCGGAGCCAATATGGCTGGCAAAAGCACCTTTTTGCGTACAATAGCTACCAATATTGTACTTGCCGGATGCGGCGCTTCTGTTTGTGCTGAAAAGCTAACTTTTACACCACTGCCATTGCATTCAAGCATGCGTGCAGAAGATTCGTTAATGAATAATGAATCGTACTTTTTTGCTGAGTTAAAACGCCTGCAAAAAATTACACAAGAGCTCGATAAAGGCAAAAAGCTTTTTATTATTCTAGATGAAATTTTGCGAGGAACAAATTCGGAGGATAAGAGAAAAGGATCGATTGGCTTTGTCAAAAAAATTACTGAAAAAATGGCTCATGGACTAGTGGCAACACACGATTTAGAATTGGCTCGATTGGCAGAGCTGCAACCCGATATTTTTAAAGCCTTATGTTTTGAGGTAGAAATAAAAAGCAACGAGCTGAAATTCGATTATAAACTTCAGCCCGGTGTTACTCAGAATATGAACGCTTCATTTTTAATGAAACAAATGGGGATTATTGATGAGTAAGAAATTGGGATTAAAAGTAAATTTATATTTTTTAGCGCATGACAAATATTAAACAAGAAGGCAACGATATTTTAAACATAGCCAAACGCCTTAAAAGTATGGCCGAGGTGGGTTTAATGTATGCTGAAATTGGCTACGATATTGATCGTTATAAAGAGCTTAAAGAAATTAGCTTTGAGCTAATGCAACAAATAACAGATCAACCCATTGAAGATATTAAAGGAGCCTTTAAAGAACCTTTGGAATACCCCACACCCAATGTAGATGTTAGAGGAGTGGTGATCAACGAAAAGCAACAAATTCTTTTGGTGAAAGAAGCCAGTGATGGCAAATGGACCCTGCCCGGAGGCTGGTGTGAAATTGGTGTAACACCCAAAGAAAATATTGTGAAAGAAATGAAGGAGGAAACAGGTTTGGATGTTGAGGTAGACCGACTAATTGCTTTGTTTGACAAACGTTGTCATCCGCATCCTCCACAATCGCATTATGTATATAAGTTGGTGTTTGAATGCAAAGTTATTGGCTCGCCCGAATTTAAACCCGATTACGAAATTACCGATATTGGTTATTTTGATATTGATGAATTGCCTGAGCTTTCAAAAGATCGGATATTGGAAAATCAATTACTGATTGTTTATACTAAGCTTTTAAGTGGTGATGTTGAGGTTTGGGTGGACTAAAAATTTGCGCAAACTATTATAGGAACACGGATTATACTGATGCAACAGATTTACGCGGATATTATATTTTTTACTCTGTGAAACTTTGTGTCTCCTTTGTGAAACTCTGTGTTACAAAAAAAAACTATAACACAGAGCTACACGGAGTTTTCAAAGAGGTATACTAAGATTTATTCCAAAATAACTTTTTTATAATACAATTTATCATTGGTTTCAAGAACAATAAAGTAAATACCAGCTTTGTATTCTGAAAGATTAAGCTGATTAAAACCGGAAACTCCATCAACTGATTTAATCATTCCGCCGTTACTATCCTTAAGCTTAATTTGTTTAATATTAACGTTAGTATTAAGTTGTTCAATGTTTAATAAACCGTTGGTTGGGTTAGGGTAGATTTTGAAAACTGTTGAGGCTTCTTGAAGTAATTTAATGCCGACACCTTCTTCAACTATTATGGCTAGCACTGAAGTTGTGTCTAAACCGCCAGCATCGGTAACTTTAATTAAAAGCTCATGAAATGCTTTTTCGGTGGTTATTGGTGCATTTACTACTAAATTATAGGCATCAATGGTGTAAAATTTGGCATCGTCAATCGAGGTTTTGTCATTCGATGTAAACTCAAAAGTATGGGTATCGTCTTGGTCAACATCTAAGGCAATAAATGTGCCCACAATGGTTCCAATGTTATCGCTTGTATATGCCGCATTGTTACTGATGGTAACGCTATCGGGTTTTTCATTTACATTTTCAATATAAATATCAAAGCTTTTTGTTATTGATGCCCCAGAACTATCGGTTGAGGTAACTTCAATGGCGTAGGTGTTTTTGTATTCATAGTTAAATACAGTGTTTGGGTAAATGTAGCCATTGTCTATACTAAAGCTTTCATTGTCGTTTGTGCCAGCTGTAAAAGTGTAGGTGTGCTTATCATTCATATCGCCGTCAGAGGTTGCCAAATTACTTTTTAAGGCAATATCTCCAATAGTATTATTTTCAGCATAAGTATTAATGCCAAGTACAATATCTGAAGGTGCATCGTTAACGTTTAATACAATCACTTCTAAGGCTTTTTCAAAGGTATTGCCATCGTTATCATTCGCTTTAATTCTGATAGAATAGGTCTCTTTTTCTTCAAAATTAAGGGGTGTTGCCAATAATTTATTATCAGTAATGCTAAATAAACTATTGTCGGTGTCGCCTGAACCACTTGCCAACTCAAAGGTGTGGGTGTCGGCTGTATTTCTGTCACTTGCTGTTATAGTACCAACTAGGGTGTTTGTGGGTTGGTTTTCTTCAATAGTATTTACCGATAGCGTAATATCTGAAGGTGCAAATGAAATGGGTAAATCAATGGCAACTATTTCATTTGAATAAACTTCATCCCAAGTATTTTCGTAATAATAACCTAAACCAAAGTAGGCTGTATCGTTTAGCATAAAAGAAATCGGATAAGATCGATCCTCACCTAAGTTTAAAATATCTCCTAAATCTTCAACGTTATTGGTCGATGGTTGGTAACTCACTACTTTTTTGAAATTTCCATAACAAATAAAAGCCTTATCTCCTGCTGCTATAGCTGTGGCACTATTAAAGGTAAGATTTAAACCGTCGGCAAATATTTTCTCAGTCCATAATCCGGTAAGTGGGTCATATTCCTGCACATCACTTATTACTCGTGTGCCAGAATCATTTATATCAACACCTCCTGAAATATAACCTTTACCCTTAACAACAAAGGCAACCGCTGATGTACGTTCATAGCCCGGAAAACCATTTAAAGCTGTCCATACGTTTGCGGAAGGTGAGTATTTCCAAAAGTCTTTGGTTGAACCATTGCTGGCAAGTCCGGTACCCATGTAGGCCGTATCGCCAATAGCAAAGGCTACAGCGTTATGACGTGCTACACCAGCAAAGTCTGCAATTTTTGTCCAGGTATTGGTAATTGGATTATATTCATAAAAATCGTTGAAGTATGAGTCCGCTTGGTAACCTCCATTGTAACCCGAGCCTACATAGGCTTTACCGTTAATCACAAATGCAACAGCTCCCGCTCTTGCTTTTCCTGGGAAAGAGGCTATTTTTTTCCATATGTCATCAGTCGAATTGTAGCTCCAAAAATCATTAAGAACGGTATCAGCATTATTACCTAATCCAATGTAAACCGTATCGTTAATGGTGAAACTAACCGCATTTGATCTTCCTGAACCTTGGAGTGGGTTAATGCCATGTAGGTTTTTTAAGTTGATTGTAATGTTTGCGGTGTCGGTTAATTCACCATCGCTTACTGTAATTTTCAGGTTGAATACAGGTGTTTCTTCAAAATTAAGAGCGTCACTATTATTAACCCTAAGTGTTGTATCGGTGTTATTTATGATGAATGCATCATTAGTATTGCCCGATATTATTTCTAAAGTTAGGGTATCATTATCGGAGTCAAATATATTAAGATGTTCAATAAGAGAGCCATTCGGTGTATTTTCATTTATATTGGCTGTAAAACTTTGAATAGTAGGAGCTTCATTAAGATCTATTAATATAATTTCAGGTATAATATTTACCTCATATTCTCCATCTGAAACAATAATTTCAGGTAGTAAGTATTGTGAATATTTTTCAAAATCGAAAGCGTTGGGGTCTTTTACGTACAACACACCTGTTGAATTAACAATACCTACAGCATTATTGTCATATTTAAATGAATATACTAATTCATCATTTCCGTCCTCATCAAAAACTTTTATAGTATCAATTACAGCATTAAGCTTTTGATTTTCTTCTATTTTAATTTCAACATAAACCGGAGCAGTTGGAGGGTCATTAATATCATTTAATTTTACAATTAATAAGGCTGTGTCTTTATAGGTGTCAACGCTGGTAGCAAATTTAAAAACCAAGCTATCGTTTAGTTCATAGTTGAATTTAGTTGAATCATTAACCCATAACATTCCGGTAACATAGTTAAAGGTTATACTATTGTCCTCGTTGCCACTTAATAGTTTAAGAGTAGGGGTTCCTGAATTGCCGTAGTAATGTACCTGAACAGAGTCTATTAAAATATCATTGTTTGGGTTTTCGTTAATTTTGCAGGTTTTATCTACAAAAACAAATTCTGGTCCGTGGTATTCAAAGGCTCCAATATCAATAGTGCCATGTGCTATTCGTGAATTACCATCGCAATCGGTTGTTATGTTATGGTTGTTAAATACTGTGCTTGCTTTACCCTTGTTAATAAACGGCGAGGTGCCTTTTAATTGAAAATTATTGTTTCCCAAATCAACAAAACCATGGTCAAATAGTTCATTGGCGTCAACAATATTTAAATATGAATTTGAAATAATTGGTGAGCCTCCGTTTTTAAAGTTTGTTGAGCTTGTATTAAGTGTATTATTAGCACTCAGGCAGTTTGTTATTACAGGTGAATAAGAATTGCCACGAATACAAATGCCATTACCAGTATTGTTAGCAATAGTATTGTTAATTAAAGTGTCATTTGAACCATCTATGAAAATGGCTCCATCAACGTCAAGGCGCGAGCTTGTGTTATTGTATAGTACATTGTTTACTACCAGTGCTCGTGAGCTATTTAATCCAATAGCACATCCTCCTACTCTTGATTCATTCAAGTAAAAACGGTTATTAAAGACGTAGCTTGTATCTTGAAGACAGTATATTCCAGAGCCTCCATAATCACTATAGTTATTTTTAAAGGTATTGTTTGTAATTTTAGTTTTAGATAGTCGGACATAAATACCACTGCCGTTTCCAAAGCTTATTAGGCATTTGTTTTTCTCGAAAAGGCAATCGGAAATTCGTATCTTTCTTGAATTGTTGATATAAATTGCTCCTCCATCAATATTTGAATAAGAATTTTCGTCATTATTTGTGTATGCGTTACCATAACTAAATTTCACATATTGTATTATGGTAGAGTCATTTGTTGAAGCGGTGTTGTCAAATCTTATTCCGTTCCAACCTCCACTTGTTTTTGTTAAAGTTTTATCTTTTGATATAAAGGTTATCGTATCGGTTTTTGTGCCTTTTGCTAATAGCCTGCCTTGAATATTTAAGCTGTAATGCCCTAAGAATTGCACCACAACGCCAGGTTTAATGGTTAGCGTACGCGTATTGTTAAGCGTTAAATTACCAATAACTTTAATCGTGTCTGCATCCCAAATTATATCTTCGTCAGGTAGTTCGCCATAAGAATTTATGTCTAATACAATAAGCGTTATGTTTTTTGTTTTTATTTCATTGCCATTATTAATTATTATGGATACGCTGAATGATTTGTTTGTGTGGGAGTCAGACGGTGTCCAACGTATAGTGTCATTAACCACAGTCATTCCGGTTGGTGCATTATTTAAGCTTACCGTATAGCTTGACGGATAAGAAAGAATGTCTAAATCTAATTCAAACGGACTGCCTGCTTTAGCGTAAAATTCACTTTTAATTGGAGTTGCTATGTAGCTTGTTAAGTCTGGATTAAACTCATAAGCTCCCATATCTATTTTATTGTCAGTGTTTTTGATATAGATGCGAGTGTTTCCAATAATGTCATATTCATAAAACACATTACTCAATGAATGCGAAGGATCGCCAGTATTGATGCAAGGCGAGTTTGCCAGCAAACCATAGGGGGCTTTTCCTGTTCCAATAAATTTTGGATCTTGGTTAATGTTTCCAGTCCCCGAAACAGTTGCATTGCCAATATTACAATAAGTGATAACAGGGCTTGAACCTGTGTTTTCAAGATTTGAGCTATTGCCATAAATTATGCAATTGGTAACTGTTGGGTTCGATTGATAGTTTACTAAACCTTTTTTGGTGTTATTGGCTATAGTGTTGTTAAAAAGTTTGGCAGATGAACCTGTGGAACATAAAATACCTTGTGAATTATTATCTACAATTACATTTCCTGCCACTAAGGGTGACGATTCGCTAATGTCGATAGTGCTTAATTCAGCCATTCTGTTTTTTGTAATGAAGTTGTTGGTCACCCTAACTTTCGAGGCTCGAAACATTAGAATAGCACCACCAAATCTATCGTCCCAAAGTGGGCCATATGAGTTGCCATATTTAAAAGTACAATACTCAATTTTTGAGGAGTCGTTCGTAACTGCAATGCTTTTAAGTTTGAGTCCATTCCAACCACCGGTATTAGAGGTTAAAACGGAATCTTTTGCTGTAAAGGTAATTCGATTATTGGCAGTACCTTGGGCCAAAATTCGACCTTGGATATTTATTCTGTAATAACCTTGAACTTCAACGTAGGTACCTGGATTTATACTTAAAGTTATCCCATCAGGGATCGTAATATCGCCAGTAACTTTTATAGTATCGGCGCTCCAAGTTTCGCTTGTAGTAATAGTACCACTCCTGGTGATAACGGTTTGGGTAAATGACGCTAATGCAAAAAGCATAAGCAGCAGTGTAAGCATTTGTTTCATAATGCAAAGTTTGGTCTAAGTTTATAAATAAGTTCGTGTATGCGGTAAATTTTATATCAGGCAAAATTAGCATATTAGTTGATATTCAAATCAGGCACTATGGTGTTGATAAATGGTTTGTGGATATTGGTGCCTGAAAATGAGTTAAATACAATGGGTTATTTTTTATATTACATAGTAATTTAGAAAGGTTCTAAGCAGTGAAAACTATTTTGCCACTTTGTATAAGGCTGGATAATTTTATTAAAACTATGTTAACCAGATACTTAAACATGGAACTCAAATTATTATTCCGATAGCTTGATAGATTTTTTTTATTTGGTTTTCTCGGCAAAATGCAAATTACAGCAAACAATAACAAAGGATGCTTGTCATGATCAATAATTATTACTTTTGTAAGCTCAATATAAAACAGGTTTGAATGATTAAAAAAATATTAGTAATCGGAATTTTTGTTTATTTACTAACGGGATGTGTAGAGAAGAATATTGAATCAAAACTTACTGTTACTGTTAGTATAGTTCCTCAACAATTTTTTGTTAATCAAATTGCAGGTAACTGGCTATACGTGAATGTAATGGTTCCTTCAGGTAGCAGTCCGGCAACATACGAACCAACGCCACAACAAATGCGCGATCTTTCAAACTCCGAATTGTATATTAAAATAGGACATATTGGTTTTGAAAAAGCCTGGATGAATAGGCTTGTATCGGTAAATCCAAAATTAAAATTTATTGATACTTCTGAGGGTCTAGATTTAATTGTAGAAGAGGAGTGGGGTGAAGCGCATGATCACAATCATGGACATAGTCATGAAGGATATAATCCGCATATTTGGCTTTCGCCGCAATTGGTAAAAAAGCAGGCAGAAATAATTTTTAAAGCATTAAGCTCTACCTATCCTCAATATGCTGATTCAATGCAATTAAATTTGGATAAGTTTATTGCAAAATGCGATTCTGTTCAGCAAAAATTAAATAGCCAGTTAAAACAGGCCGAAGGCACAGCTTTTATTGTATATCATCCGGTATGGAATTACCTTGCAAGGGATTATAATTTAAAGCAAGTGAGCATTGAGCATAATGGTAAGGAAGCTACAGCCGATAAACTGAAAAACATAATAGATTTTGCTAAGGAAAAGAATATAAAAATTATTGTTGCCCAAAAAGAATTTAGCGATGCTCAGGTACAAACTATTGCCAAAGAAATTGGGGGTAAAGTTGTTTTGTTGAATCCGCTGGAGTATAATTGGTTTCATATTATGAAGAAATTTGGAAATGTATTTGATTCTGGGGATAATTAGTTATGGAAGAAAAGTTATTTGAACAGTCTTAAGCTTTAGTGTAAATTTGCAATAAAAAAAGAATAATTAGAAACGGCATTTATGCCGTTTTAATAATTATGGCTTTAGCCAAAAAATATAAATGCTAAATTCGTGGCAAACGGGAAAATATGCACAAAAACTTAATAGACATAAAAAACCTAGCGGTTGGGTATGAAAGCCAAAAGGTGCTCGACAATGTTTCACTAACAATAAGCTCTGACGATTTTATTGGAGTAATTGGACCCAATGGTGGAGGTAAAACTACTTTAATAAAAACGATTCTAGGATTAACTAATAGTTGGTCCGGAACTGTTACATCAAACATTAGCCAATCAAAAATTGGATATCTACCACAGTTTAATCCTTTCGATAAAAAATTTCCAATTAATGTTAAGGATGTTGTGCTTTCAGGTTTAGCGGGTAAAAAAGGCTTGTTTAAAAAATATCAAAAATCGGATATTGAAAAAGTCGCTGAGTTAATGGAGCATGCTGGAGTTGGCCATTTGAAAAATAAATCGATTGGCAATTTATCGGGTGGTCAAATGCAGCGTACTTTATTGTGCCGAGCTTTAATAAATGAACCCGAGTTATTAATACTTGATGAACCCAGCACTTTTGTAGATAATCAGTTTGAAAATGAGTTGTTTGAATGGTTGAGGAAACTCAATGAAAATATTGCTATTCTAATGGTATCACACGATATTGGCACCATCTCATCACATGTTAAAACAATAGCTTGTGTAAATTACCATTTACATTATCATAAATCGAGTAAAATAACAGCAGAGCAGCTTGCGCATTATAATTGTCCTATTCAATTAATATCGCATGGTGTAGTGCCACACCAAGTATTAGCAGAACATAAACATTAATTATGGATATTTTCACCGGATTCTTCGAATATACATTTATAAACCATGCAGTGCTTGCTGCGTTCTTTTCAAGTATTATTTGTGGCATATTAGGAACATATATTGTAAGCAAGCGTATGGTGTTTATTTCGGGAGGAATTACCCATGCTTCGTTTGGTGGTATTGGAATGGCTTTTTATTTGGGGCTTTCGCCTTTTTTTGGTGCTACCATATTTGCATTAATATCAGCAATAGGTATTGAATGGTTTTCAAAAAAGGGAAACATACGCAGCGATTCAAGCATTGGAATACTTTGGTCGTTAGGCATGGCTATTGGTATTATTTTCGTTTATATTACACCTGGTTTTACACCAAACCTAATGAGCTATTTGTTTGGTAGCATATTAACCGTAAGTTCAATCGAATTGTATGCTATGTTGGGTCTTGCTATTGTAATAATTCTATTTTTCACATTCTTTTTCAAGCCAATCTTGTATTTTGCCTTTGATGAAAACTTTGCAAAATCACAAAAAGCTCCTGTTGCACTTATAAATTATTTAGTTATTCTACTTATTGCTCTTGGTATAGTTATTAATATTAAAGTGGCGGGTATTATTTTAGTAATGAGTATGCTTACTTTACCTCAAAATACAGCAAATTTGTTTTCAAACAATTTCAAACATATTATTTTCTATTCTATATTGATTAGCTTTGTTGGAACAATGACAGGTTTGGCGGGGTCATTTTGGCTTGGAATCCCTTCCGGAGCTTCAATAATATTTACCTTGGCATTGATTTTCTTTTTGGCAAAAATTTTAAAAGTATGTGTGGAAAGAAGAAATCGTAGTAAAATTGGATAGCAGTTTTACTGACCTGTTTTCTTGAATTGTAATTTGAGCTTAGGCATCTAAAACAAAAGTTTTTTTCTTATGTTATAGATGGAGCAAACATATAATGAATTAGAATATTAAAAATTTAAATTGAATGGATTTTGATGTATTAGTTATAGGAAGTGGCCCTGGCGGATATGTAGCTGCTATTAGAGCCTCACAATTAGGATTAAAAACAGGAGTTGTTGAAAAATCTGAGCTGGGTGGTATCTGCTTAAATTGGGGTTGTATTCCAACCAAATCTTTATTAAAAAGTGCTCAAGTGTATGATTCCATGACTCATGCAGCCGATTATGGCATAGCGGTTGAAGGTACAATTAAACCCGATTTTGCTAAAATGGTTGAACGTAGCCGAGGCGTTGCTGATGGAATGAGCAAAGGAATTCAATTTTTATTTAAGAAAAATAAAATTGAAACGATAAGCGGTTTTGGTAAACTTAAGGCCAAGAATACTGTTGAGGTTACCGATGCTGATGGTAAAAAGAAGGACCTAACCGCAAAACATATTATTCTTGCTACAGGAGCACGCTCAAAAGAATTGCCCAATTTGCCGCAAGACGGAGAAAAGATTATTGGATATCGCAAAGCACTTACTCTTGAAAAGCAACCTGAGAGCATGATTGTTGTTGGTTCAGGTGCCATTGGTAGTGAATTTGCTTATTTTTATTCAACCATTGGAACCAAAGTAACTTTAGTTGAGTTTTTGCCTGAAATAGTTCCGAATGAAGATGTTGAAGTATCGAAACAACTGGGACGTTCGTTTAAAAAAGCCAAAATAAATGTAATGGTTGGCTCGTCGGTTGAAAAGGTTGATACTTCGGGCAAAAAATGCAAAGTAACCATTAAAACCAAAAAAGGAGAGGAAATACACGAGGCCGATATAGTGCTATCAGCGGTCGGCATTACTCCTAATATTGAAGGCATTGGTCTTGAAGAGTTAGGCGTTGAGCTTGAAAATGGCAAAATAAAAGTCGACGATTTCTATAAAACCAATGTGGAAAGTATTTATGCCATTGGTGATATTGTGCATGGGCCTGCTTTAGCACACGTTGCATCAGCAGAAGGAATTGCCTGTGTGGAGAAAATTGCAGGTGAAAATGTACATCCAATTGATTATTCAAATATTCCGGGGTGTACGTATACGATACCTGAAATTGCATCGGTAGGTATGACCGAGAAAGCAGCAAAACAAGCCAGTTATGAAATTAAAGTGGGTAAATTTCCATTTACAGCATCTGGTAAAGCAAATGCAGCAGGTGCAAAAGATGGCTTTGTAAAACTTATTTTTGATGAAAAATATGGTGAATTGCTTGGCGCTCATTTAATTGGGGCTAATGTTACTGAGATGATTGCAGAATTGGTTGTTGCTAAAAAGTTAGAAACAACGGGGCATGAGCTTATTAAAGCAATTCATCCTCACCCTACAATGAGTGAAGCAATAATGGAAGCCGCCGCCGCCGCGTATGGTGAGGTGATTCATATTTAGAGTTATTATATGTCAATAGTAAAACCCTGCTAATTTTTGTAGGGTTTTCTATTTTTACCACTATATTTATGGCATTGATTAATTAAATTATAGAAAACTATTATGAAGAATGTATTTGTTATTTTAAT
This sequence comes from Salinivirgaceae bacterium, assembly GCA_027858735.1. Lineage (GTDB taxonomy): Bacteria > Bacteroidota > Bacteroidia > Bacteroidales > SZUA-534 > GH45. The sequence goes on along the minus strand of JAQICC010000093.1, from coordinate 19,391 downwards.
ATCAGCAGTTATAGGATTTTCATCGTGTGTTTCACAAAATAAAGAAGTTGATGGCCCACATAAAGTTGAAGTGAAAGAAGTATTGCAGGCAAACGCCTATACGTATTTGAATATAAGAGAAAATAAAAAAGACCAGTGGATAGCTGTACCAAAAATGGAAGCGCAAGTTGGTGATATTTATTTTTTTGATGATTTTATGGAAATGAACGACTTCGAAAGTAAAGATTTAGGAAGAACCTTTGAATCGGTTTATTTTATACAAGAATTAAGAACAGAAGCAGATTCTCATGCCGGACATGATCATGCTGCCCAGGGAGGAATGTCTACAGGTCATCCGGCAGTTCCAGACGTACATAAAGGCAAGCCTGAGGCTACTCAGAATGAGGTTAAGGTAGAAGCGGCCGAAGGAGGAATTACGATTGCTGAACTTTTCGCAAACAGAGAAAAATATAATGGTAAAAAGGTACTTATTAAAGGTGAGGTGGTTAAGGCTAATTTAGAAATAATGAATAAAAACTGGTTTCATATTCAGGATGGAACAGCCGATGGTGAAAATTTTGATTTAACCATAACATCGCTTGAAAATGATATTGAGGTTGGTTCAATAGTAACTTTTGAAGGAATGATTATTCTGAATAAAGACTTTGGTCACGGATATTCTTATGAAGTTTTAATGGAGGATGCTGTTGTAAAGTAATATGATAAGCTAATAATATTAAATATTGAAAGCCTTGCTATAATAAGCAGGGCTTTGTTTTTTTTAAGGGCTTGGAATGTCAAGTAATTTTACGTTACATTAGCTTGTCTTGAACTTGTTTCACGAGTTAATTCTAATATATAATCAAAGGCTTTAAGTTGTATAGCGCACGATTAGTATCGGTATTAATTAGTACTTGCAAAAAAAACTAGGTCTCTGACTTGTCTGCCGACAAGGCAGGTAAGGAAGCTTTATTCTTGAGCCTGCTCCGAACTTGCTTCGGAGGCTTTTGAAGTCTTAATTATCAGGAGACCCGATGTTGCTTTTGTAAGGCTTTTAAAACAAAAAACCAACAAAAAGTACAATCGGGATGAATTTTGAGAAGCAGCGTAACGAACTTTAGCTCACGAACACTATTTAAAATTATACTTGTAGTGAGTAAAAAAAGGAGTTTTCTTGCAGAGCTAATTATTCATTGAACTAAAATACTTGCGCATTAATACCTTTTGTAAATCGCGCTGAACTATCTGATGTGCAATAACTTCTATTAAAGAATATTCCGGCATTTCTTTCTGGGCATCTTCGATAGCTTTGTTACTAATGTCGACTTGGTAAAGAACCGCATATAGTTTCGATAGATTGGTTTGAAATAACCCTTCAACTTGGTATGTTAATTGTGCGTGTATCTCGCTGTATGCATTCTTAATTTCACCTAAAAAAGTTATATCCACTCCAAACATGCCAAAATCTTTCATAATTTGTTGAATGGTTGCGCGTATTATTTCTTCCTTATCTAAATAGTCTTGAATATTATTTTTGTTTATTTCGGGCAGATTCATGATTTTTTATGAAATTAAATTTTGCAATTCTTATAGGTCACAAAGTTACTATTTGTATTTATGAAAATTGCGAAATTTGCATATTTTATAAAAGTGTATATTAACAGATATTATGGTGAAATAGAACCTTATAGACCTTTGTTAGCATGTGTTTGTGTAAAAAAATATACAATTTTGTTGAAAAAAGGCTGTTTTTTCAACAAAATGCCGAATTTTATTGGTTTATATGCTGTTGTATTCAAATCTTTCCTTATATTTAGTCCACCGATTTAAAAAAATTAAAGTTTAACTTAAGAATTAACACTATGAACAAACAAGAATTAGTAACAGCAATGGCTTCAAAAGCTGGTTTAACTAAAGCTGATGCAGAAAAAGCTTTAAACGCATTTGTAGAAACAACAAAAGACACTTTAGGTAAAAAAGAAAGCATCCAATTAGTAGGATTCGGAACTTTCTCAGTAAGTTCTCGTGCAGCTCGTACTGGTCGTAACCCACAAACAGGCAAAGAAATTCAAATTGCTGCTAAAAATGTAGCTAAATTTAAAGCGGGTAAAGCTTTAGATGAAACCGTTAACTAGGATAGCATTTTAGATATCATAAAAAAGGGTCGCATTGCGACCCTTTTTTATTTTTATTATCATAATGAAAACATCTGCTGATTATTACTAGGAGTATTTACCATCCAATTTGAAAAGTCATGCAAGTATGCCCAATATTTTTCAATTACTTCTTCTGGTAGATCCTGTTTTAATAATACTTCTCTATAACATTCTAACCATGTTACTCTGCCTTCTGGTGTTACTTTAAAATAACTATGACGTTGCGATAGTTTTGGTGCACCGCGGTGTTGATTAAAGTAGTCGGGACCACCCAACTTTTGAATAAAAAAATCGGCCGATCGTTCTTTTGCTTGTTCAAGGCTATACCCTTTTGGAGGGAACATGTCTTTTATTTTACTTTCTACCAAAAGCTCGTAATGATCCGATACCATTTTGCGTACACCAGCTTCACCCATTAGTTCGTACATTTTTGGATGAGGCATTATAGGATCTGGCCTTAGGCTAGGTGGTAATATCTTAATTTGTAAATCCATAGTTTCTTTTGTTATTGTTCAATTATTAATTACAAAGAAATAATAAAGTTGTTTTTACTTTAGCGATCTAATGTAGAAAAATAAGGTAATAAGGCTAAAGAATGAGAATATGCTACCTGCTAAAGTTAAGGGCATTCTTAATGAATAATGTCCGATAAAACCATGAGAAATACTATAAACAGCAAACCCTAAAAAGCCAAGAAAACTGCCAAAAACAAGTGTTTTTGTTCGACCCAATACATCGGCAAAATAACCCGATGGTATTTCAAGCCCCGCTATGGCTATTGAGTATATACCTTGTAGTAAAAATATATGAAATGGTGAAAGTCCATTATCTTCATAAAATAATACCACAATGGGCATGAATAGCATGAACCATTTGGCAAATTTTATGATGTAGAGTTTGTAAGTGTTGAACTCAATTGTTTGAAATTTCCTTTTTTTCGGCAAGAATAACAGAAATCCGCTTAAAAGAATGGAAGAATAAGAAATTACGGAAAATTACTTTCCTATAAAATTAACAATTTCAATCAAAGGAGCCACCCAAATATCATCCTCCTTATTCTTTAAATAATGAAGTAATTCGTTATGCGCTTCAAGGGCTGTGTTTATTGCATGTTCGCCACCTACTCCATGAAATAAGAATACCACTAGTCCATTTTGAGTTTCAGCTTGCTTTACAATATTAATTAACTCTTCAGCCGAATTATCGCCCATTGCAAAAGTTGAAATGTTAAATAAATCAATATTTTCGGGAGTAAGTATTTGAGATGTAACGCCTCGGGCACCTACAAATGTATTACGAATTGAATCAACAAAACTGGCATCGCCAATTTGCATATCGCCACAGGTATAAGCAAAGGTGCGTTCGGTTTTCCCATCAATAGCTTTAAGTAGGGTGTTGGCTACTTTTATTTCATCAACAATTTGTTTAAGGGTGTAATTGTCTAAATCGTAGTCTTCACTTACCCATTCCCTGCCTTTCGATTTACCTGCACAAGGGTGAAACACGGTGTGGTTTCCCAATTCATGACCATTGTTTGCAGCATCGCGCCATTCGTTGAGTCTGCTGTACAATGTTTCTGCATTGCCCGGAACATAAAATGTTCCTTTAAATCGTGCAGAATCTAAGGCTGGAATCACATTGTCGAGGTGCACGTTTAAAGCATCGTCGTAAGTAAGTACAATAGCACACTTTTTGTTGTTCCAGTTCATTGGGTTGTTTTGCTGAGCGTTGGTTGTTGACATTAATACTGTAATTGATAGGGTGGTAATAATATGGCTTAACTTCATTTCATTTATGGTTTTTATAATATCTATTTGAGTAAATGTTTGATAATTTATAGTTGTGCAAATAGTTGGGTTTATACCGCATTAAAATACATTATCTTCAAATATAGCTAATTTCTTTACTATTTTTGCAGCTTTTTATAGTAAAAATACAATGAATCAGCATTTTAAAAATACAACCCTTAAAGCAACAGGAGCAACACAATTACAGGAGGTTGAGGTTATTCAAAACCTTTGGAGTGGCTACGGCAAAATTGTACGTTTACAGCCAATAGGTAGTTCTATAGATAGTATTGTAGCCAAACATGTAAGATTGCCCGACCAAGGTAAACATCCAAGGGGTTGGAATACAGATAAATCGCATAAGCGCAAAATAAAATCATATGAAGTTGAAATGGCATGGTACAATAAGTATAGCCAGAAATGCGATGAGACTTGCAGGGGGCCTAAATGTTTAGCAGAAGCCACTCAAGGTGATGAGGTGTTAATGGTTTTGGAAGATTTAGATGCAGCAGGTTTTTCAGGAAGGAAGACTCAGGTATCGATGGATGATATGGAGAATTGCCTCAGATGGTTGGCGAATTTTCATGCAACATTTTTAGGTGAAAAACCTGAAGGTTTGTGGCCGGTTGGAACCTATTGGCATTTGGATACACGTCCTGATGAATTGGAAGTGTTGGAGGATAAGGCTTTGAAAGAAGCAGCATCGGTTATTGATAATAGGCTAAATTCAGCCAAATACCAGACTTTTGTGCACGGTGATGCTAAATTGGCCAATTTCTGTTTTGGCAAAAAAGGAAAAGTAGCTGCCGTAGATTTTCAGTATGTGGGGGGAGGAATAGGCATGAAGGATGTCGCCTATTTTATTGGAAGCTGTTTGTATGAAGATGATTGCGATAAACATGAAGATGAGCTGCTTGAAATGTATTTTAAAGCACTTCGCGAAGCATTGAAAGTGCACAGTATTAATGTAGACGCAGATGAAATTGAAAAAGAATGGCGCGAGTTGTATCCCTTGGCATGGACTGATTTTCATAGGTTCTTAAAAGGATGGAGCCTCGGCCATTGGAAAATTAATAGCTATAGTGAGCGCTTGGCACGTGAGGTTGTTGAAGAATTGAATATTGAAAAATAGGAACACGGATTTAACGGATAAAACAGATTATCACTGATATTAAAAGAAAGGCTGAAGACCTTTGATTTAAATAGCCCAGGGTGAAACTCTGGGTAAGGAGTATAAACAAGGAATCGTCGTAAGTAGCAACGTATATTTGAAATGATTTTGTTCCGTACGACAAAATGTAATCTTTTGAATTGAAAAAATGAAACTATCAACAATAGAACTTAATAAGCTTTCACAATCAGCTATAAGCGCAGCAAGAAAAGCAGGTCAATACATTGCCTCGCAATCGCTGAAAGAATTTAAAGTAAATAAAAAGGAGGGAGGCGATACTTTAGCCTCGCAAGTGTTTACTGAAGTAGATTTAAAAGCTCAAGAAATTATATTAAACGAGCTGCAACCTACAATTGATGAATTTGATTTAGGTCTTTTAACCGAAGAAAGTGTTGATGATTCGAGTCGTTTAGAAAAAGACTATTTCTGGTGCATCGATCCACTTGATGGAACATTATCATTCATTGAAGGACATGAAGGCTATGCAGTGTCGATTGCTTTAGTGGCAAAAAATGGTGATTCAGTTATTGGTGTAGTTTATAATCCAGTTACAAAAAAAATGTATTCGGCAGTAAAAGGTGAAGGAGCCTATGTGAATACTAATGAATTTAAAATTACTTCACAATCCGACGATGCTTTTACATTTAGCACCGACCGCAGTTTTATTAAAAACCCAAACTTTGAGAAACTAGTTGAGGAATTAGAAATTTTTGCCACCAGATTGGGATATAATAGTTTAAAATTAGAAAAAACCTCAGGTGCAGTTATAAATGCCTGCATGGTTGTTGAAAAGGCTCCAAGCTGTTATTTTAAATTTCCTAAAAAAGAAAATGGAGGAGGCAGTCTTTGGGATTTTGCCGCTTCGGCTTGTATTGTAAAAGAAGCAGGGGCAATAGTTTCTGATATTTTTGGCAATCAATTGGAATTAAATAAAGCAGATTCAACCTTTATGAACCATAAAGGTATAGTGTATGCAAGTAGTATTAAAATTGCTGAATTTGTTAAACAACTCAATCTTAAATATGGCAACGCTTAGCTGATAACCATTCCAGCAATCAAACAAAATATTAAGCCACAAAATGCAATTATGGTTTCCATGGCCGTCCACGATTGAAGCGTTTGTTTTTCATTTAAGCCGAAATATTTTCCAACCAGCCAGAATCCGCTATCGTTAACATGCGAAAGTATGGTTGCGCCTGATGCAATTGCTATAACAACTAATGCACGTTGCATTTCCCCCATTCCTATGGTTTCAATTACCGGTGCAATTATTCCAGCAGCAGTTATCATGGCAACAGTTGCCGATCCTTGAGTTACCCGTATAAGTGCTGCAAGTATCCATGCAAGTAGTAGGGGTGAAAGTGCACTTTCGGCTAATGAATTCGCTAGAATTTCACCAATACTGCTCTCAATTAAAACTTGTTTTAGCACACCTCCAGCGCCGGTTATTAAAATAATAATTCCGGCAGGACCTAACGATTTGGTGCTTAAATCTAAAATTTGCTGTTTTGATAACCCTCTTTTTATGCCCAGAAACCAAATTGATAGTAGTGTGGCAATTATAAGTGCACAGAACGGATGACCTAGAAATACTATTAGTTCTGTTAAATAGTTAGTTGGTAAATGTGATTGCCCAACAAGAAGACTTGTAACCGAACTTGCAATTATTAGCAAAAGGGGTATGCCAATTAAAATAACTATTAATCGAAAACGGGGTTTTATCAATGCTTTGTTATCGCTTTTGTTTTCAATGTTTGTATGGAAATCAAATGGGATGGTACCCTTAACTTTCTTTGAAATGAATTTACCAAAAATAGGTCCTGCAATTATTGCTGTTGGAACTCCCAATATAAAGCCAAATAGTATTACCCATCCAAGTTGTACATTTATAATATTTGCTACAGCAACAGGCCCTGGTGTTGGAGGAATAAAACTATGGGTTACAGCAAGCCCTGCTAATAAAGGTATGCCGAAATATAATAATGGTTTCCCAGTATCGCGAGAAAGTGCATAAATAATGGGAACAAGTATAATAAAACCCACATCAAGAAAAACAGGAATTGCAATAATAAAGCCAGTTATAGTCATTGCTATAGGAGCATTTTTTACACCAAACTTGTTAATAAGATAATTGGCCATTGATTCTGCACCACCTGAACTTTCAAGCATTTGTCCAAATATAGCTCCCAAACCAACAACAATTGCTACAAAACCTAGCGTGCCGGCCATACCTTTTTCAATACTTTTTAAAATACCTTGCAAAGGCATTCCAGATAGAATACCCACATAAATAGCGGTAATTAAAAGACCTATAAAGGCATTTAGCTTGAGCTTAAGTACAAGGAATAAAAGAAGAGAAACAGCAGAAATAACAATAAAAATCAAGTAATATGTAGCCATAATTAATCTATTTTTCCAACTCCACCGTAATGCTGCAGAATATCACTGGCAGCAATAGCTCCGGCTTTCATGGATTCCTGAATATCATTGGTGTTGTAATAAGTTAATGCAAATGCTCCCTGGTAGGCATCACCGCAACCGGTAGTGTCAACTACCTTGTGCACTTCAATGGCGGGTTGATGGTATTTGTTACCATTAAAAAATGCGTAGCTACCGTCTGCTCCCGAAGTAATTACCAATAGCTTGCTTGTTTTATTTGCTAGCATTTCGTACTTATTAATAAGTTCAGTGCGGGCGGCAACAAAAGCAATATCAGTTTTGGCAATGGTATCTTCAATAGGCATATTATTTTCTACATCCATAAAATCAACCGATAGTATTTGGCCGTTGGTTTTGCGCTTTACCATTTCAGAATAATTAGGATTATTCGCCGGTATGGCTACTATATCTTGCGTAGCGACAAATGCCCAGTCTTTTTCTGAAAGTAAAAAGTCTTCATAAACGCCCCCGTTCCATGTACCTTCAATGCCAAAACGTTCGCCATGTTCATCTACACGAAGTTGGTTGCAGGCTGTGGTGCCCTCTTTTGTGTAAACTCGAGAAGTTTTTATGCCTATTTTATTCAAGAAATTGCTGATGGTTTCTCCATTTTTATCTTTCCCTAAACAGGTAATTACTGAAATATTTGCCGTTGGGGCTGTTTTTTTCCACGTTGATGCCAAGTTCAAAGTATTTCCACCCATAAATGACTTATCTAATTGAGGATAATAATCTACACAGCAGGTAGTAAGGGCTATAAGGTCCATTTGATTTTAAGTTTTATTGGTTATTGAAACCGAATATATTAAAATGATTTAATGAATAAATGCTTGAATGTGAGAATAATCTTAATTCTATTAAATCATTTACTTATTATATTATTAAAGCATTGTTACTTCTACAACCAAACCATTACAACGCTAACCATCATAAGTGTAAAAATAGAGTAAGCGATTATTCTGTTTGTTTTCTCAGATTTTAGCCATTTTGAAATTAAACCGCCAAACGATACCCAAGTAGCCATGCATGGGATTCCAATGCCAGCATAGGTAAAGGCAAATACAAAAACATTCAAGTGGATATTGTCACCTTGAGGCATAAATGCACTTGCACCACTAATGGAAACTATCCATGCTTTCGGATTAACGAATTGCATAAGCAAACCATGTATGTATCCAATTTTTGAATGAGAATCAGATGATGACATGGTATTTAATTTGCTTAGCATAAAAGCAAGATATATTAACCAAGCAGAGCTTATAATTTTTAGAATTAACCCAACTGTTGGACTCCGCATAATTATTTCAGAAATACCATAGCCCGAAATAAATAGCAGCACAACAAAACCACTAAATATACCTGCCATTAACTTGTAAGAATCATTAAAACCATAGTTTTTGCCATGCGCAAAAAGCAAATAGTTATTGGGGCCTGGAGTTAATAAGGTTATCAAAGCAAATATTAATAAACCAATAGAATCAAAAGCCATAATTGTAAATTTTAGTAAAACGAAGATACTATTTTTAAGTCTTCACTTTTCAGTCTTCAGTTATCTGGATTTACTTTTTACACCTTTGTTTATTTGATATTACTACGAATTTAGTGGAAAATAATTTTATAAAGTGTATTTTTTAAGTGAGATGTAGTAGGCAGTTCTCAGTACGTCAATAAGTTTACTGAGGACTGAGAACTTCATATTTGAAAACTAAAAAACTTATATAATTTTAACCTTACCCACAAAATTGGTAGTAGAACCGTTTATTTTTAGTATTAATATTGAATTCGATTTTGCTCAAAAAATGCTGTTCTAATATTTGCAAATAATGAAGATGTTAGGTTGGGAACTGAGGACTGTTGATTGCAATCTTTGCACCTGTTCATCCTAAAAAATGTTCCATTCACTCCTTTTTTATTTCACAACAAAATCAGGTTGTCCAAATTTGCAGTGTTATTAACTTTTAATCAAAGCCATGAAAACACTAATTCTATTACTAATTTCTTTAACCTCTATCTTTAGTTTAAAAGCTCAGACTAATGTTTTAAGTGAATACGTAAAAATTGGGCTAGATAATAATTTAGCACTACAACAAAACGTACTATCATTAAAAAAAGCCAAGTATTCATTAAAAATTGCCAAAGGATTATTTCTCCCTGAGGCAAGTCTACAAACCCGCTATTCTTTAGCAAGAGGAGGTCGAACAATTGATTTTCCCATTGGAGATTTAATGAATCCGGTTTATAAAACACTTAACCAAATGCTTGAGCAGCAAGGTCAGGTTGGCGGCTTCCCTCAGCTTGAAAATGAGCAGATTGCTTTTATGCGCGAGCAGGAATATGATGCGAAATTGTCGCTAATACAGCCTTTGTATTCTCGCTCATTAGGTTTGAATAAACAGATTGCCCAGCAGCAACTATCCATGTCGGAGAGCGATTTGGAAATTTTTAAACGCGAGTTGACTTTTCAAATAAAGGAGGCCTATTATAACTATTTGCAAACGGTGCAATTAACTGCGCTGGTTGGTCGTACTAAAGAAGTGGTTAATGAAAATTACCGTGTAACTGAGAAACTATTTGATAATAATATGATAACAAAAGATGCGGTGCTTCGTGCAAAGAGCGATGTAAGTCAGGTCAAGTTATTTGAAACTACGGTGCAAAAGAATAGAGAGATGGCTAAAAGCTATTTTAATTTTTTAATAAATCGGAATCTAAATGATGAAGTTAAGGTAGGTTCATCCGAATCGGAAATGCTTAGTCACGATATCAATTCATTAACAGAAAGTGCTTTAAAACTACGTGAGGAATTAAAACAGCTCGATTCTCAAACGGAGATTTACTCCCTATTAGCGGATCTAAATACAGCTGAAAATATTCCAATGCTTGCTCTGGCTCTAGATGCAGGTTTGCAGGGTAGTGAGTTCTCAAATGTATCTGACAATGATTATGTTATGGGATCGTTGGTAATGAATTGGAAACTGTTTAATGGCAATATAAACCGAAATAAGCGACAACAAGCCATCATAGAAATGGAAAAATCGGAGACCCAAAAACTAGTGGCTACGCAACAAATAATGCTTGAAATTAAGCGTGATTTTTTAGATGTACAAGAGCTAAAACAAAATATTGAAGTAGCCACCAACAGAGATGCTGAAGCCAAGGAAGTATATCGAATTCTTGAAAAACGCTACCGTCAGGGAGAAGCCGCATTGGTTGAACTACTTGATGCTCGTAATAATATGGTTGAAGCCGAATCGGACTTTATTACCATTAAATACAAGCTGTGGATTAGCATTGCAAGACTTGAGAAGAGTAGTATGATGACGATAAATTAAATTAATTTTTTAAATAAATAAGCCCTGAAAGGATTAAAAGCATTAGCTCAGGGCAACTATGAGCAAAGTTCATTATTATTAATTCTCGCAGCAGGCGCTACGAGTTCCATTCATAAATGCAATTGCAATCAGGACAGCGAAGCGCCTGCTTCGCTTTAAAAATTAAAAAAAACTTAAGAAACAAACATAACAGGTTCACTCTCAAATTATGCATGCTCACACCATTTCACCCTTTGCCATTAAAATATATCATGAATATTTGCATCGTTATTAATCCTTAAAACCAAATTGACATGAAAACCTTTAAGAAAAAACAAATGAATACAATTAGGATATCCGCACTTGCCGTAAGCCTTTTAGCATTAGCGGTATCATTTCAAAGTTGCACGCAAACCCTAGCAACAGCCGAAAAAAAAGATCTTGCTATTCCAGCTGAGGCAACAAAAGTTTTTAGAGAAAGTGTAGCCTTGCCTATACACGTGTCGGGACTAATACGTGCCAACAAAGAGAGTCGTTTGAGTTTTAAAACAGGTGGTATTATTAAAAAGCTAAATGTAGATGAAGGCGATAAGGTTAAAGCTGGAGATGTGTTGGCACAGCTCGATTTAAACGAAATTAACCAACAAGTTTTGCAAGCAAAAGTCGGTCTTGAAAAAGCACAACGTGATTTCAAACGTGTTGAGAATCTTTACAATGATACCGTAACAACTTTAGAGCAATTGCAAAATGCAACATCGGCACTTGATGTAGCGCAAGCAACTTTAAATATTGCACAATACAATCTTAAATTTTCAACCATTACTGCACCGAGTAACGGAATTATTATGATGAAGTTTATGGAAGAGAATGAAATTACAGGTCCTGGTATACCAGTATTCTACTTTGCTTCTGACGAAGATACATGGAAAATGAACGTAGGCGTTTCCGATAAAAATGTGGTAAAGCTACAAATGGGTAATCAAGCTGAAATTGTTACCGACGCTTATCCAAATAGAAATGTATTCGCAAGTATTTCTAAAATTGCCAATGCGCCCGAGCAAACTACCGGTTTGTATGAGGTGGAGCTTTCACTGGAAAATACAGGATTAGAACTAAAACCAGGTTTTTTTGCCCGAGGCGAACTTATTCCTTCACATGAGATAAACTGTTATAAAATTCCTGTGGATGCTATTCAGGAAGGATTTGGAAATACGGTGAGTTTTTTTGTGTACGAAAATAAAACAGGTAGAGCCGTTAAAAAAGAATCGGAAGCATTGTTTTTACACAACGAATTTGTTTATGTAAACATGCCTTTAGCCGATGCTAATTTGCAGGTTATTACCAAGAAACAAAAAGAATTGAAGAATTTAGATAAGGTTCAATTAGCATCATTGAAGTAAACTGAAAGTATTTTTAAGTATAGGAAAAAATAGAGGTTAATAATAAAATTCCATTGTTGACACTTCCACATTAGCCATGTTGCTAGTTCTCCCCTGGGGGAGATGCCCGAAGGGCAGAGGGGGAATATAAGAATAGAATTATTACATAAGATATCAAGAAAATGAACATTCCAAAAATAGCCATAAAAAATTACCACTTTACGCTGGTAGTATTCCTAATGATAACCCTGTTTGGTGTGAGTTCGTATCTCAATATGCCAAAATCAGAAGACCCTTATACCGAGTTCCATACTACTACTATTTTGGTAATTAATCCGGGCTCAACTCCTGAGGATATGGAGACTTTAATTGTAAATCCTATTGAAGAAACCTTAAACGAGATAGATGGTGTTAAAAACATTACAACAAGTATTCAAAATGGTGTTTCATTTTCTTTTGTGGAGTTTTTAATTGGCGAAGATTACGATAAAAAACACCAAGAGGTAATTCAGAAAGTGAATGAAGTTCGCGATGATTTACCATCAACTATTTACAATATTGATATAGCCCAACCATCGGTACTGAATGTTGCTATTTACCAAATGGCATTTGTTTCAACAGGAGCATCGGCTTATGAGATGAAAAAGTCGGCTGAAGATTTAAAAAAGAAGTTAGAAAAAGTTGGGGGCGTTCGAAAAGTGGATTTGCATGCAGAACAAGAACTTGAGGTTCAGGTAAAATGTGATTTAGAGCGCTTGGCTTCGTACAATCTTTCATTGAATAGGTTGATCGCTATTTTGCAAAGTGAAAATCTTAGTATTCCTGGTGGCAGTATCGATTTGGGCAACAAAAAATTCAATATCCAAACCAGCGGATTGTATAAAAGTATTAATGAAATTAAGCAAACTGTAATTAATGCGGGCGAAAATGGAATTGTATTGTTGGGCGATGTTGCGGAGGTAAGTTTTGGATATAAAAACCCGGATATAAAGGCTCGATACAATGGAAGAGAAGCGCTTTGGCTTACAATAGAGCAGAAAAAAGGCATAAATATTTATAAAGTATCGGAACGAATTGATGAGATTGTAGCTGAATTTGTAAAAGATGTACCAGAAAGTATTCAAGTTGAAACCGTAATGCGTCAGGCCGATGGTGTACAAAAGCGGGTGAATGGATTTTTCATGAACTTTCTTCAAGGTATTCTTTTGGTGGGAGCCATTATTCTATTTGCCCTTGGGGTTCGTTCGGCTTTAATTGTAATGATTGCTATTCCGGTTTCTGTTTTTGCAGGTATTGGATTAATTGATCTTGCCGGATACGGCATTCAGCAAATGAGCATTGCAGGTCTTATTATAGCTTTGGGTATGTTGGTTGACAACAGTATTGCCATAGTTGAAAATATATACCGCTATATAAACAAAGGGCTTAAGCCTATTGACGCAGCTGTAAAAGGAGCTTCAAAAATTGGCAATGCCTTAGTAAGCTCAACCCTTACAACAGTGTTGGCATTTGCACCCATGCTTTTAATGGCAAACGATGTAGGTAACTTTATACGCAGTATGGTGCTTATCGTAATTTTTTCACTAATAGCTTCATTGGTTGTGGCACTTTGCTTAACCCCATTTGTTGCAAGCCGAATGCTAAAAAAGTCGAATAAAGAACCCAAGCAGGGAATGCTTAACCGTTTTATTGAAAAGTACTATTCACGATGGTTGAATGGCGCGCTTAACCGTCCGAAATTAATTGTGGTTAGTTCGGTAATTATATTCTTTGGTTCTCTTTCTTTAATGCCGTTAATTGGAGTAAGCTTTTTTCCAAAAGCCGATAAAAGCCAGTTAATGGTTAACGTTGCTGGCATTCAAGGAACCAATCTTAAGAATACCGAAGAAGCTTTGGTTTATGTTGAGGGCGTTTTGGAAAATATTCCGGAAGTAGAAAAAATTGCCTCAACAGCAGGAGAAGGTAATCCACAGGTATATTATAATATGCTAAAGCCAAATCCATCAACCAATAGCGGGCAAGCTTATGCTATTTTAAGTGAAGTAAAACCTGAGAGGATGAACGAAATTGTGGCAGAATTGCGAATGGTTTTTGCTACATATCCAGCTGCGAAAATCGAGGTTAAAGAATTTATTCAAGGTCCTCCGGTGGATGCACCAGTACAAATCCGCTTGTTTTCTGAGAATCTTGAAGATTTGAAAATAGCTGCTGGTCAGGTGGAGGATGTTTTTAACGAAGTATCGGGCATTATTAATATTAACAATCCGTTTTCGGTTGATAAAACCGACTTGCATGTAAAAATTGATCGTGAGAAAGCCGGCCGATTAGGCGTAAGTCTAATTGATATTGATCGCATGGTGCGAACTGCTGTAAACGGATTACAAGTAAGTAGCTATCAAGATAAATTGGGCGATAAATATAACATTGTAATTAAGTCGAAAGATGATAACAGCAGTGATTTATCATGGATAGAAAAAGTGTATGTGCCCACCGCAATTGGAAGTCAAATAAAACTTTCACAGGTGGCGGATATTCAAATGGTAAAAGGCATCAAGCGTATCGATCATTATGATTTTGATCGTTACGTTTCAATTCTTGCCGACGTTGATGAGGGAATACAGTCAATTGATAAAGCCACAAAAGATGTAATTGCAAAACTAAACAATACCGAATTGGCTGGGAGTGTGGTTTATTCGGTAGGTGGTGAGCAAGAAAGTCGCGATGAAAGTTTTGGAGGATTAGGTACATCGCTATTAATTGCATTGCTTGGAATTTTCGCAGTATTGGTATTGCAGTTTAGTTCTTTCAAGCAGCCATTAATTATTTTTACAGCAATTCCACTCTCCATAACCGGTAGCTTTATAACACTTTTAATTACAGGTCATTCATTTTCGTTTATGGCATTTGTAGGCTTAACCAGTTTAATGGGCATAGTAATTAATAGCAGTATAATATTGGTCGATTATGCAAACCAGCTTATTAAAGAGGGTATGAAAGTAAGAGCTGCTGTTTTTGAAGCATCTAAAACAAGATTCACCCCAATTTTGTTAACAACAGTAACAACAGTTGGTGGCTTGTTACCCTTAACTTTGTTTGGCGGAACCATGTGGGCGCCAATGGGATGGGCTATTATTGGAGGTTTAATATTTTCAACATTATTAACGTTGATTTTGGTACCTGTATTGTATCAAAGTTTATCGAACGATGTTAAAGAATTGGAACACAGATGACGCTGATATGGCGGATTAACGCTGATTTAAAATAAATAGAACATTGATGAAATAGATAAGACGGATAAAAAAAATAGTATTTAGAATGTAAGTATTTGCCAAGCCCTGAAGGGGCGAAATTCAATAGCCTAGGGCAAAGCCCTAGGTATTATAAGAACAAGAAAAGCGATGCAAGTAGAACATTGTATTGGAAAACTATTTTAACATGCATCGCAATAATATTTGGATTGATAGAATACCGATAACATAATAGGCTGATATATTAAGTTAATCAGTAAAAATAAGTTGCATCATTAAAATTAGTGTTCCTAAAAAATATTAATGCAAATTGATTTTGGTTTATACGGGGTAAATTTACCCATTCAAATTGGCAAGGTAACTTTCGGGTTACCTGCCGTTTGAATAAAAATAAAGATTTATGAAACAAGCATTTAAAAAATTAGCATTTTTTGAACAAACAATAATGATAATATTTTTAAATGCAGTTTCATACGACCTTATTATAAATTATTAACGTATGAAAATAGCAGCTATATTTACTTTTATAACCCTATCGGGGTTTATTTGGTTTAATTCAGGTCAAAATGGAGGCAATAAAATGGATAAAATGAAGGCATCGACAAACTATAAAGATGGAAAATTTCAAAATCAGGAAGAAACTCCAGTAATGCACCCCGACACATCTTATTTTAGTGTGATGCGTCAGTTTATGAAGAAAGGCGAGAATAGAGAACCCGAAACCGCTTTGCAAACTGTAAAGTTTGATAAAGATGCTTTTTTGGCAGAAACCGATGGTATTAAATCGGTTTGGTTTGGCCATTCAACGGTTCTACTAAATATTAATGGTTTAATTGTATTAACCGATCCATTTTTTGGGGAACGGGCATCACCTGTATCATTTATGGGAACCAAAAAGTTTGATTATACCCATAACGTTGCGGTTGCTGATCTTCCTGATATTGATATTGTGCTTATCTCACATGATCATTACGATCATTTGGATAAGAAAACCATTATGCAAATAAATGAAAAGGCCACTAGTTTTATTGTTCCTCTGGGTATAGAATCTCAATTGGAAAAATGGAAAGTGGGAACGGATAAAATTATAGAGTTGGATTGGTGGCAACAATTTAAAGTGAATGCAGAACTTATCATAACGATGACTCCAGCCCGCCATTTTTCGGGAAGAGGTTTAACTCGAAACAAAACGCTTTGGTGCTCTTATGTTGTGGAGGCCAATGGACAAAAGGTATTCTTTAGCGGTGATTCGGGCTATGGTGAACATTTTAAAGAGATAGGTGCTAAGTTTGGGCCTTTTGATTTAACCCTTATGGAGTGTGGTCAGTATAATAATAGCTGGGCTTTTATTCATATGAATCCATCAGAAACCTATAAAGCTAATGCTGATTTAGGAGGCCATAAAATGATACCCTTGCACTGGGGTAAATTTAAATTAAGTTTGCATTCATGGACAGAACCAGTTGAGCTATTAATTGAAAGTAGTAAAGGCGATACCAGCATTATTCTTACTCCGAAAATAGGTAAAGTAGCGCAAGTTACTGATTCAAATGCGTTCGACTATTGGTGGCGTTGAGGGCTTTGTAAAGAATATGAAAGAATTATAAGAAATTGAAATATATTGCCACTTGGAACACAAACTAATTATTGTAACATTTGTATGAATAAAACGATCAAATAATGTCAGAATCATCATACGTACCGTTTAATTGGAAAACCTTTAAGTGGCTATTTTTAGCAGCACTTATTCCACCTTTCTATTTTCAATTAAGTAACTATATTAAGTACGGCATCAATAAAATGGATTCGGCTTATGAATTCTTTTTTTGGACAAGTATTTCTATCGTGGTTACTTTTGGAATAACAATTATTGTTTTTCAGGAAATTAAATGGCTTGAAAAGGTTTTGCCTTGGAAAAAGCGAGCAAAATTCCGTTTGCCGGCTGAATTTCTGATAACCAATATTACTGTTTTAACACTAATGGGAATTTTTGGTTTATTTACTTTTGAGGCGCATTGTTCATTTCATGGCAATGTTGGGTTCAAGGAACACATGTTGCACGAATTTACCATTGGCGTAGTTTTACTCACTTTTGTACTCAGCTTTGTTGAAGGGAATTATTTTTTTACGGAGTGGAAAAAGAGCTTGCTTCTTACAGAAAAACTTAAAAAAGAGAGTCTTGAAGCTCAACTGGAATCTCTAAAAAATCAGGTGAATCCACATTTTTTATTTAATAGTTTAAATGTGCTCTCAAATTTAGTGCATAAAGATGCCAATCGGGCTGAGGAATTTATAGATCAATTTGCATCGGTGTACCGCTATGTATTAAACATTCAAGATAAAGCAGCTGTTACTTTAGGTGATGAGCTCGATTTTATAAATTCTTATATTTTTCTACAGAAAATTCGTTTCCAAAACGGGTTTACAATAAATATTGATATTGATAAAGATTGTTACGGTCATTATGTAGTTCCAATGTCATTACAAATGATGCTTGAGAATGCCATTAAACACAATGTAGTTGCTGAAGAAGATCCGTTGGATGTTAAAATATATTTGGAAGAGGATAGAATATTTGTGGTAAACAAAATAAATTTACGGTTCGATGAAAATAAGTCCATTGGTATGGGGTTAAATAATTTAAGACAACGCTATTTTTTACTTTCGGGTATAATGCCTGAGTTTGATGAAAAAAATGGTGATTTTGTTGCCAGTATTCCCTTATTAAAACCCGAAAAAGAGAAAACTACTATTGAAGATGATAAATGTTGTAATCATAGAAGACGAAAAATTCGCAGCGGAAAAACTAGAAAGACAACTTAGTAATGTTGGTTCCGATTTTCAAGTAGTTGCTACACTTGAATCGGTTAAGCAGTCTGTGCTATGGTTGCAAAATAATAAAGCCGATTTAATTTTTATGGACATTCATCTTGCCGATGGCTTGTGCTTTCGCATTTTTGACGAAGTAGAGATAAAAACCCCCATTATTTTCACAACAGCCTACGACCAATATGCCATTCAGGCATTTAAAGTAAATAGTGTTGATTATTTGCTGAAACCTGTGAATAAATACGATTTAGCCCAAAGTATTGATAAGTTTAAGGAAGTTCATAATAAAAGTGAATCTGTTGACTACTTTCTCATGGATGCTATTGGAGAAATGCAGGAAAAGAAATTCCAAAAACGCTTTATGGTAGCCAAGGGCGATCAAATAAAAACCATTTTAATTGAAGATGTAGCTTATTTTTTTGCCGAAGGAAAATATGCTTTCTTGGTTGATAAACCTGGTGAACGCTATTTAATTGATTTCTCATTAGAAAACTTAGTGCAAAAACTTGACCCCGAAAACTTTTTTAGGGTAAACCGTCAGGTCATTGTTAAACTCGATAGCATTAAAGCTATGCATACATGGTTTAAACGCCGTATAAAGCTCGATTTGAATCCAACCTTCGAAAAAGAAACCATAGTTGCAAGTGAAAGGGTTAAGGATTTTAAAGAGTGGTTAAATCAGTAATATTCCAAATTTATTGGCAATTCATACTTAGTGCTTGCAAGAAAACGAGGTCCCTGACCTGTCTGCCGACAAGGCAGATAAGGAAGCATTAAAATACAAGCTTCGGAGGCTTTTGAAGCCTTAATTATCAGGAGTCCCGATGTAGCTTTTGTAAGGTTATTAAAACAAAAAACCAACAAAAAGCACAATCGGGATGACTGTTTTCAAAACAAGAATAACGCCCGCCTGACTTATTCGGGCCGGCTGTATTTGGCGTTTTCTTGCAAATTCCCCTAGAATTATTCTTTTTAAATAGAGCCTGTCCATAAAGTCGAGAGTTTGAGCTAAAAAGTTCAAATTCGAGGCGTGTGAAAAATTCAAACCGCAGTATACTAGTGTATTCGAGGATTTGGATTTTGAGCGACAAC
>JAQICC010000066.1 GCA_027858735.1 Salinivirgaceae bacterium | reverse complement strand
CGTTCGTAATTGTTTCCATAATATGATCCTTGCTGTAGGTCGAAATAATCGGTTACCTGAAAAACTATTTCGGTAGGTGCTGATTCAACATTAGGAAGAAGGTCGTTTACCGTATGAATAGTTCCATTTTTTGCCGGAATATTCGATAGTTCATTATAAAAACTACTGTAAGAAGTATCGGTCATGTTTATTTTATAATGTTGATCTACAAGAATATTCAAATAATTATCGTAAGATATTAGATAGTAAATATCACCATTCTCTCCAGGTGTAAAATCAGAAAAATAGTGAGTGCCAGAAAGGCAATGATATTCCATATATTGATAGAATCCATTGCTTTTATCAGCTAAATCATCACCTGTGCCATACTTATTTATTAGATCATCAATACTAGAAATACCTTCACGGTTAAACAAAGTATCAGGCACTGCTAATAGCGTGAAGCTTGTTCGAGCTATATTGTTTCCATAAGGAAATTCTATTATTTGTAATGTATCTTTAAGTCCGGCTTTTTCTAACCCTTCAGTAAAAATTGAATAACCTGGAAGACTTTTCAATACATCATAAATATTATCAGTAATTGGATCAAGCGTATGATCAATCTGGTGTATATAACCATTCGACACCAATATATCTCTATTTATTATAATTGCTTCTTTATTAAGTAAAATTTCTGTTCCTGCTAATTCGCAGGCAACAAGGTCACCAAGTCCATTTTTATATAGAAGACTTCCTTCTCCTATGCTTCCTGAAGGTATTTGACCTTGAAAAATATGGTTATATGCAAAATCTTCAAGAGTTTTTATTTCTATATCGGTGTGTGACGATACTCCCATTCTTTCATAGTAGTCTTGCATAGCGTCATTGTTAGGTAACATTAAGGTAAAAGGTCCCCTTACTCTTAATAAATTCTCAATGCCTGTGGCCTGCATCACTTTTCCAAATTCTGAGAATAAATCAGGGTATTCATACACGTAATCGGTAATTACAAATCCCTCCGGACCGATTTCTAATTCTTTTACTTCATTTTGGCAACCGCTAAGTATTAACCCAAATGAAATGATAAGTGCGAAGATAATGGCATTTCGCATTACTGATATTCTATTTTTTAGTGTTTTCATAATCAACATCTTAAATAAACCGTGAATACTATTACTTGTCATAGAAAGGATTTTGAACTAAGTTTCTGTTCAATTTAATTTCACTTTCAGCAATTGGAAGATAAAAGCTCATAGTATCCAATACTCTTGCTTTCATAATTGCAATATCCTGAGCGTCTTCAGCCTTGTTTAATAATAAAGTCATTAACATTGGCTGCTCCTCAAAATTATTTCGTTTGGCAAATCGAAGTACATCAAACCATCTTTTTCCTTCAGCGGCAAATTCACGTCCTCTTTCAGCAAGAAGGGCGGTGCGAAATGAAGCAATTGTATTTTTTTCAATATGTACTATTCCTGCACGTTCAGCCACTTCAGCTACAAGTTTATTAGCATCGGCAAAATTTCCATTTTCAGCTAGACATTCTGCTTTCATAAGCAAAATTTCGGAATAGCGATAGTATATGTAATTAGCATCATAATCTCCCGATCTTCTTCTTTTTGAATTGCTTCCGGTTTCATCTAAACCCATATATTTCCAAGCAGGGCCTTTGCCTTCACATAATCTTATATCAGTTCTGTCGTAAGCCATTCTGTCTATCGAAATATTAAATTCATTAATAATATTACTCCATGGACTTGCCTGCGCTTCAAGATTATCTTCATATTGAATTTCAAAAATACTTTCATTTTGTGAATTTCCAGGATAGTAGTTTCTAAACCAATTGTTGTTATCTTCTAAAGCAAATTTACCGGACTGAATTATGTTGTCGCAAATAGTAATACACTCATCATAATTTTCACTCCATAGCAATACATCAGCTAATAAGGCTTCAATAGCATATTTATTGGCTCTTCCTTGATCAGAAAATTCCGTTGTAGCAATCGAACTTGCCTCTATTAAGTCTTTAACCAGTTGTTTAATAATTACATGCTCAGGACTTTTAGGAATGTAAAAGTTTACGGTATCAGAAATTGTTGCTTGTAAAACCAAAGGAACCTCTTTCCATGTTCTAACCAAATAAAAATAGGTAAGCGAACGAAGAAAAAGCATTTCTGACTTTATCCCATCAAGAACTTCGTTGGTTATAGTTTGATCTGATTCTTGAACAATTGGCGCATAATGCATTACTGTATTGGCCAAATTAATTACATGGTAATACTGTCCCCAATTCACATTTCCTGATGAAGGAGTAACCTTGTTTCCTGCAATAGCATTGAGTCCAGTTTCACCACTTGAAAGTGTAATAAAATCGGCTCTTATTTCCCCATTAATGAATGAGTAATAATTATTACCACGTGTTGCATCATAAGTTGAAGCTAAAACAGCTAAAACATCATCTTGTGTTTTCCAAAAATCCTGCTGAATTAGATCATTTTCAGGTTCAATGTCAATCCAATTGTTGCAACTGGTTTGAAAAGTTAGAAGAATAACAAATACTATAATTGCTTTTATGGTAAATAGATGTGTGAATGATTTCATCATTTATTTTTTTGAGTTATAATAATTAAAATGATACGCTTATTCCAAAAGTATATCTTATACTTGGTGGTGTGCGACTTTGGTCTTTCGGTAATTCCGACGGTTTTCCCGGTAGGCCAACATCAGGATCCTGACCAGAGTATCCGGTCCATGTATACAAGTTGTAACCCGTTAGGTACGCTTTTAGTACATTAACTTTTAATTTTTTGGTAATTGTTTTTGGAAATTTGTAAGTAATCGAAGCTGATTTTAAGCGTACAAACGATCCATCTTCAACAAATCTGCTCGAACCAAGCCAGTTAAAGCCTTCATCAAACAGTGCTCTTGGCATTTGAGTTACATCACCTTCACCTCTCCATCTCCGGTTAGTTGCAGTACTTTGGTTATCGTAATCGTACATTTTCTCAGTATCCATACGGGTTTGATTTATTACCTCGTGACCTACACGATAAAAAATAAACATGTTAGCAGTAAGGCCCTTATAACTAACTCTGGGGCCAAAACCACCCATAAAATCAGGATTGGTGTCGCCTAAAAAGATAATATCAAGCTCATCAATTTTACCGTCGTAGTTGCGGTCTTCATATTTTGAATCGCCTGCTTCGTATTCATATCCCTCTGGTCCACCGTGAATCATTTGCATTGGATCGGTTTCGCCAATACCATAAATTAAATTACCATTAGCATCACGAACATATGTTTCATCGGTGGTTGAATAAACACCCTGAAAATTGTAAC
This sequence comes from Salinivirgaceae bacterium, assembly GCA_027858735.1. Lineage (GTDB taxonomy): Bacteria > Bacteroidota > Bacteroidia > Bacteroidales > SZUA-534 > GH45. The sequence goes on along the minus strand of JAQICC010000066.1, from coordinate 1,393 downwards.
CAAAGAAACCACCAATAGCCTGACCTGGAACAATGGCTATTTTGTAATTACTATTTTGAGTCATATCGCCATACTCAAAATTGAAGTTATCGGGCAATTCCAGAACAATATTTTTATTTTGCGAGATGTTGAAATTAAAACTAAAAGTAAAGTCTCCTCGCTGAATAACTTTATAGTCAAGAGATGCTTCAACACCCTTATTTTGAAGTTTTCCATCGTTGGTATCGAATTGGGAGAATCCAGTGGTTGTTGGAATATATGTATCTCTTTTTATATGATACAAATTATGTGTGGTTTTTTCATAAATATCAAATTCAATATTTAGTCTGTTTTTAATGGCATAAAATGATAAACCTAAATTAAATTGTTCAATATTTTCCCATTGTAGTGCTGTAAGCTCCATATTGTTTGGTATAATACCTGACATATTCATGTAATTGTACCCAACACCTGCATCATAAGTATTATAATAAAGATAATCATCCTCCGGGGCATTACCAGAAATACCCCAGCTACCACGAAATTTAAAATCGTTAATAAAGTTGTTAGACCAATTCATGAATGGTTCTTTTGAAATACGCCATGCTACAGTTGCGGCAGGGAATATTCCCCAGCGAGATTCGCGACTGTACTTTGAGTTTCCTTCCAGTTTTGCTCCGGCAGAAAAAATATACTTATCGTTTAACTTATACATTACATTTCCAAAAAAACCTGCAGACTTATACTCTGAAAGCGATGCCTCCAGGCCATTATATGCAATTGTTTTATCGCCTATAGTAGAGGTTTCATACTCCGAGAAACCGAGCCTTGTTGTAATTTTATAGGCTCTTTGTTTAGTCAACTCAGCATCAAATTGCCCCAAAAATTTTAAATCGTGAACTGCAGTGGCTAGCGGAGCGTAAATAAGCAGTGTTTTACTAAAAATAGTTGATTTATTTTTAAATTCACTTATGGCTCGACGAGAGGTAACCCCGACTGCTTCTGATGGCAAATACTTTTCCATTTTAGCATCAAATACGTCAAGGGTAAGAATGGTATTAGCGGTAAGCTTTTCGCTAATTTTATAATTAAGCGTAAAACCTGCTCGTACATTGTCTTTATAGCGTTTATGTTTTGCCAAATTTGCAAAGGCTACCGGGTTTGGCATATCTGCAGAACTGGTATTGTCTCCCATAGTTTGCAAAGTTGTCGAAGGATTAAAATAATCAGCATAGGTTACGTTATTGGTGTCTCGTGTATATACTGAAAGGTTTGGCATTTTGCGGTAAGCCATCGATCGTAGACTTTTTTCTTCGTCATATCCACCCCAATCTTCATAATCGTAACTGGCATCTTGATCATAGCGCGTATACATAATATCGCTGTAAAATTTTAGCTTAGACGAAATAGTATA
>JAQICC010000057.1 GCA_027858735.1 Salinivirgaceae bacterium | reverse complement strand
CGTTCGTAATTGTTTCCATAATATGATCCTTGCTGTAGGTCGAAATAATCGGTTACCTGAAAAACTATTTCGGTAGGTGCTGATTCAACATTAGGAAGAAGGTCGTTTACCGTATGAATGGTTCCATTTTTTGCAGGAAAATTTGATTGTGCATAATAAAAGCCGCTATAAGAGCTGTCCGTTTTATTTATTTTGTAATCTTGTTCTACTCGAATATTAATGTAATTATCGTAAGAAATTAGATAATAAGTATCGCCATTTTCTCCAGTTGTAAAATCAGAAAAATAATGTGTACCGGAAAGGCAATGATATTCCATATACCTGTAAAACTCATTATTTTTATTGGTTAGATCATCTCCAGAACTGTATTTATTTATTAAATCATCGATTGTGAAAATTCCTTCACGGTTATACAATGTGTCAGGAACAGCTAATAAGGTAAAACTTGTTCGAGCTGTGTCATTTCCATAAGGGAAGGTTATTATTTGTAGCGTGTCGCTAAGTCCACTTCTATCTATGCCTTCAGTAAATATTGAATAGCCAGAAAGGTTTGATAAAACATTATAAATGTTGTCTGTAATAGGGTCAAGAGTGTGGTCAATGTGGTGCACATATCCATTCGATACAAGATTATCTCTACCAATAATAATTGCAGTTTTATTAAGTAGTATTTCTGTTCCTAGTCTTTCGCAGGCAACAGCATCGCCTAAACCATTTTTATACATAAGACTTCCTTCACCTATACTTCCTGTATTTATTTGTCCTTTAAAAATATGGTTATAGGCAAAATCTGTAAGCGTTTGCATATCAATATCATCCTGTGATGAAACACCTAATCGTTGATAGTATGCTTGCATCGCATCATTGGTAGGGAGCATCAAAGTATATGGTCCTCTAACTCTTAGTAAATTCTCAACTCCGGTAACTTGCATAACTTCTCCAAATTCGGAGAATAATTCGGGGTTTTCATAAACATAATCGGTAATTACCAACTTATCTAAGATGATAGGCAATTCTTGCACCTCATTTTCACAACTATTTAATATCATGCCAAATGACATGATAAGCGCTAACCAAAGGGTGTAGCTCATAAATGGTTTTCGAATTACTAATACTTTCATAATCAATACCTCAATTAATCCGTTAATTCTTTTACTTATCATAGAATGGGTTCTGAACTAAGTTTCTATTTAACTTAATTTCATCATCGCTAATGGGTAGGTAAAAACTCATAGTATCTAACACCCTTGCTCTCATTATCGCAAGGTCTTGCGCATCTGCAGCTTTGTCAAGTAATAGATTCGCTAAAAAGCTTTGTCCTTCAAATTTATTTCTTTTTGCAAATCGTAGTACGTCAAACCATCTTTTCCCTTCAGCTGCAAATTCACGACCTCTTTCAGCAAGTAAAGCTGTTCTAAAGCTTTCAAGCGTATTGGTCTCTAAATGAATAGTTCCGGCGCGTTCAGCAACATCACTTAAAAGCTTATTAGCATCTGCAAAGTTTCCGGTTTCAGCAAGGCATTCTGCTTTCATAAGCAAAATTTCAGAATAACGATAATATATGAAACTGGCATCATACAGTCCCGATCTTCTTCTTTTTGAGTTTTTTCCTGTTTCATCTAAACCAATATATTTCCAAAGCGGACCACTTCCTCCACAAATTCTTATATCAGTAGTTTCCTCATAGGCCATTTTATCTATCTCTACATTCAATTCATCATAGCTGATAAAATCACTAGATTGACCCTCAAGGTTATCATCGTATAATACTTCAAATATACTCTCGTTTGGCGAATTTCCAGGATAGTAATTTCTAAACCAATTGCTGTTATCTTCTAAGGTAAAATGACCTGAGTTAATGATTGCGTCACAATAGGTAATGCACTCGTCGTAATTTTCACTCCATAACAGTACATCGGCTAGCAAAGCTTGGATGCCATATTTGTTAACTCTGCCTTGATCGGAGAATTTAGTAGATGCAAGTGAACTGGCTTCTTTTAAGTCTTTTACGAGTTGTTTTAAAATAACATGCTCAGGACTTTTCGGAATATAAAAATCTACCGTATCAGATATTGTTGCAGATAAAATAAGGGGAACCTCTTTCCAGGTTCTTACTAAATAAAAATAAGCGAGAGAACGAAGAAAAAGCATTTCTGAATTTATTCCGTCAAGTACCTCATCGGTTAGGGTTTGGTCATAACCTTTAACTATAGGAGCATAGTGCATTACAGTATTAGCTAAATTAATTGCTTTGTAATACCCTCCCCATCCGGTTTCGCCAGATGTCGCTGTAACTTTATTTCCTGCAATGGCAGGCCAACCAAGGTCTCCACTAGGTATAGTAATGAAATCGGCTCTTATTTCGCCATGTGAAAATGCTATAAAAGAGTTACTTCGTGTTGCATTATAGGTTGCTGCTAAAACAGCTAGTACATCGTCTTGGGTTTTCCAAAACTCCTGTTGTATTAAATCATTTTCAGGTTCAATATCAATCCATTTGTTGCAACTAGTTTGAAAAATCAAAATTATTGCCAAAACTATAGTTGCTTTTATCGAGAACAGATGTGTAAAAAGTTTCATCATTTCTTTTTTTATGGTTATTTATTTAGAAAGTAACGCTAATACCAAATGTATATCTTATACTTGGCGGTGTGCGACTATAATCTACGGGTAATTCAGAGGGTTTTGATGGCAATCCTACATCAGGGTCTTGACCTGAATAACCAGTCCATGTATATAAATTGTATCCTGTTAAGTAAGCCTTTAAATTGTTAACTTTTAATTTTTCTATTATTGGTTTAGGAAAATTGTAAGTTAACGAAGCTGATTTAAAACGCACAAAAGATCCATCTTCAACAAATCTGCTTGATCCCAGCCAGTTAAATCCTTCTCCATATAATGCTCTAGGCATATCGGTTACATCACCTTCAGATCTCCAACGCCAATTGGTCGCAGTACTTTGATTATCGTAGTTGAACATTTTTTCAGTCTCCATACGAGTTTGGTTTATTACTTCGTGACCTATACGGAAAAATATAAACATATTAAAGGTGATGTCTTTATAACTAAATCGAGGTCCAAAACCACCCATAAAATCAGGGTTCGTATCGCCTAAGTAAATGATATCAAGTTCATCAATTTTACCATCGTAGTTACGATCAGCATACTTTGAGTCTCCAGCTTGATATTCATATGCATCAGGTCCACCTTGTATCATTATCATTGGATCAGTAGCTCCAATATCATAAATTAAATTACCGTTAGCGTCACGCACATAAGTATCATTGGTTGTAGCGTATACACCCTGAAAATCGTAACCATAGAACCCACCAATTGGCTGACCAGGAGTAATCGCAATTTTGTAATTTCCGTTTGTAAGCATGTTGCCATACTCAAAGTTGAAGTTGTCGGGTAATTCCAATACAATATTTTTATTTTGCGAAATATTGAAATTAAAACTAAAAGAAAAATCTCCTCTTTGAACAACTTTATAGTCAATGGATGCTTCAAGACCTTTATTTTGAAGTTTTCCGTCGTTCGTATCAAATTGGGAGAATCCAGTGGTTGTTGGAATATATGTATCTCTTTCTATATGGTACAGATCATGGGTAGTTTTTTCGTAAATATCGAATTCAATATTTAACCTGTTTTTCAAAGCGTAAAATGATAAACCAAGGTTAAATTGCTCGATATTTTCCCATTTAAGTGCTGTAAGTTCCATATTGTCAGGGGCAATACCTGGCATACCTAAGTAATTGTACTCAACCCCTGCACTGTAGGTGTTGTAATACAGATAACTTTGTTCCGGAGCATTACCGGATATACCCCAGCTGCCACGAAATTTAAAATCATTGATAAAATTACTTGACCATGCCATAAATGGTTCTTTAGAAATACGCCAAGCAACGGTTGCTGCCGGAAATATTCCCCAGCGTGCTTCACGACTGTATTTTGAATTTCCTTCATATTTTGCTCCTGCAGAAAATATATACTTATCGTTTAACTTGTAATTTACATTGGCAAAAAATCCTGCTGACTTATACTCCGAAACCCATGCTTCCATATGCTCAATTGCTTTATCTCCGAGGGTAGAGGTTTCGTATTCAGAAAAACCACGCTGAGTTCTTAAAAGGTAAGCTCTTTGTGTCGTCATTTCAGCATCAAATTGTCCCAGAAATTTTAAATCATGAACTGCCGATTCAACAGGGACATATATAAACATTGTTTTGCTAAAAATAGTTGATTTATTTTTAAACTCGTTGGTAGCCAAACGTGATTGAACACCAATTGCCTCAGTTGGAAGATACTTTTCCATTTTTTCATCAAATACATCGAGGGTAAGAATGGAATTTGCGGTAACTTTTTCGCTAATTTTATAATTAAGCGTAAAACCAGCTCGTACATTGTCTTTATAGCGTTTATGTTTTGCCAAATTTGCAAAGGCTACGGGGTTTGGCATGTTTGCTGAATTGTTTCCATCACCCATAGTTTGTAAGGTTTGATAAGGATTAAAATAATCACCATAAGCAACATTGTTGGTGTCGCGTGTATAAACCGAAAGGTTTGGCATTTTACGGTAAGCCATTGATCGTAGACTTTTTTCTTCGTCATATCCACCCCAATCTTCATAATCGTAACTGGCATCTTGATCATAGCGCGTATACATAATATCGCTGTAAAATTTTAGCTTAGACGAAATAGTATA
>JAQICC010000432.1 GCA_027858735.1 Salinivirgaceae bacterium | reverse complement strand
TGTCAAATATTTTTTCTCCGAAAAACCTACGATTGTATTTGTAACAAAATTCATTCAGATAATTTTGTAAGTAATCTTCATGATTGCTGTGATAAATTCCTTGCATAATTTTCTTTGCATTTCCTATTGCACTATGTACCCAAGGTAACACTTTATGCGATTCTTTAATTTGCGATGTGTTAACGATATTGTGTTTTTTAATTATTTCCTCCAATTTATTGTACCCTCTATAAGCATCAGATAAAACAACTGTTTCTTTATCAACACTTTCCTCAATCTTCTTATTTATGCTTTTTGATTTTAAATCCTGCATTACAAGCATTTTCAAATACCCAACCTGTCTGTCTGGTTTATGTTTATATTTCTCAGATTTTGATTCAACAGGTTTTGATTCAATAAGCACCAGTACTTTGGCCTGTTTTTGACTACCTCGGCCTCTTTTCTTATGTTCAGTGCCCATATTCTCATCTTTTTTAATCGTTTCAAAAAAACCCTCATCTATTTCAATGAATTCCGTTAAATTATATTTACCATCTCTTTTCCCCATCGCACTTCTGATTTTATGCAACATACTCCATATTGGCTCATATCTATCATGTTTTAATTGACGTTGAATTTCTTTAGCGGAAAAAGTTTTTTTTGTGGCTGTCAATAAATGAATTGCTTTAAACCAATACAAAAATGGCAAATTACTGCTTTCAAGTATTGTTCCGCTACGTAACGTTGTTCTAAAACTACATTTCTTACACTGGAACAACTGTTTGTCATTTTTCCAATAATGTTCTGTATTACCACATTTTTTACATATCACACCAAGTTCTTCTCTTTTATTCTTAAAATAATCTATGCAGCTTTTTTCATCTTGAAACCGTTCGCTGAAATCAAATAAATTCATAATTGTTTTTCAACAAAGATATAAATTTTACTTGGGTATAATTGCGGATAGTCATTAAAAGTAATATCGCTGCTAAATAAAAGCTTCCAAAATAATAGTTTCGATCCAAAATTGCTTCTATTAAAAGGGTGTGCTGAGATGGAACTTTCATACTACTCTTCTGCAATAAAAACCTTCACATCATTTGAATCGAAAAACTATACTTTTTATACCGAAGCTGGAGAATGGTATTTAGCCTTATGCCATTTAAAAAATCAAGATATAAACAAATCAAAAGAAATATTAAGTGATATTATTATGCGCAAAACCTCTTATGCCAATGAGGCTGCCGATTTGCTAAAAAAGCTTAATTAGAATAATTCTAAAATACTAAAAGTCAATAGGTTTTTAATTTTTTTTTAGCATCTTTGGCTTACCGTTTTAACAAAAGGTACTAAGGTACCGTTTGTTTAGTTTGACTGAAAGCCGGAATACTCTTCCGGCTTTTTCTTTTGTAAAAAAAAGCTAAGGCCAAAATAGCTACCACCACTATTATCAAAGGCAAATAAAATTTTCTATTTGTATCAAAAATAACCGGATCGTCATTACCAATGGATATATAACCTGCCCAAAAAAACGGATGAGCATTCATTCCGGTAACCTTATTTAAATAATCGCGCTTTGCCTGCGACAAACTTGCCGATTTTAATTCACCACCCTTTAATCCATCATAAAAACCATCAATTAAAGTAACACTAGCTTTATCGGCTACCGACCATAAGGTTGCCAATAAGCTTTTGCATCCAGCCTGCAAAAAACCTCTTGTCAAACCTATAATACCTTCTCCTTTATTTAATTTACCAAACCCTGTATTACAAGCACTTAACACTACAAGGTCTGCATTTAAGTTCATATTATTCAATTCATAGGTATTCAATAAACCATCTTCAATTTCATCAACATCGGGTGTAAAAACAAGCTTTGAATATAAGGGGTTCTCGTTATTAATTAGCGTATGCATAGCCAAATGCAACACCTTATAATGTGGTGCTTCCGCTTTAAATTGACCTTCCGATGCATTATCTTTTAAATATAATTGCCCATTTACTTTCTTTGAAACATTTCTGGCCTCATCTTGGGCACCTTCAAGCATTCCTAATTTGTCGCGAGCATCGCGAAAAGCACTACGCAAAGCAATATACTGCGCACCTTGATTTCCAGCCAATTTTTCATAAGTTGGTGCCATAGCTAAAAGCCTATTGAATTCGTACCCACTTTTAATATTCTTTTGCTTATGCGATAAAGTAAGTGAATAGGCATATGACACATTGTTACTTTTTACCAAATAGGGTAGGTTGCTGTAATTTAAACTCTTTGATTTAACTTTTTTGGTTAGCAATACCTCAAAAGGTATGAGCGACAATTGCTCATCGGGCACTATTAGCAGGGGTTTTGTACCGATCAACGAGTCGAAGGGTGCAATTAATTCACCATATAAATTATATGATAGTGTTTCAAACTCATTAAGTTCTTTTAAACTAAAATCAATATTCTTAATGTCCGATATCATTTCCTGAAGTCTCTCTATCGATTCAATAAAATCATCTCTGAAATAGAAATGATTGTAATGAATAACACCATCGACTATCAGAAAGGCATACAATTTTTCATTACTCACAACATATTCAAGAATTGCTTTTTCATATGACTGGTCAATAATAAAATCAAGATTTGGAGGTGTTACTTTATACTTTAATTCAGCATATGTTGCATATTCCTTTTCCAAGGTTTTTTCTAATTCTGTAATTTCCGAAACCAAATCGAACAGCTCCATGTTCAAAGCATAAAGATTGGTATCATTTACTCTTACATTGGCATTTTCTTCAAATCGCTTTGCCTCAACCTCGCTTAATCGGGTATATAGCTTCTTTAAATAAATAACTGTTGAATCAGGGATATTTGATTGATTTAATGCAATATCCTTCTGCACCGTGCGCAATAATGCTGACGATTTATCCATTTCGGCGTATTGGAGAGCTTCATAAAGTAAAGTTTCATTAGGTGAAGTAACATAAATACGTGATATTGCTTCAATGGTTTTTGAATAAATGTACTTGTAAAGATTGTTCGAATAAATAAGGTCACTTTCAAATACCAGACTACGCTTGCTTTTTTCAAAAGCCATTATTGAGGATATAACATCGTCTACTGATTTATTCAACAGCATAGTAGAATCAGGGTTTCCTTTTGCCATTTCTCGATACACATAAGCACGAGATTGAAGCAATCCTGCATATCTAAATAGACTATCAATTTTTCTACTATTATCAACATATTCTATGTTTTTTTCACTCAATTGCCATGCTATAGCCTCATTTATATATAATAAAGCAAGCCGATGTTCTCCATTAATACTATAAGTTGAAGAAATTCGTCTTTTAGTTTCTACAATAGCAAAATTATTTTTAACAATGATTCTGTCACCTTTTATAAGTAGAGGCAATGCAGAAATTCTATCACCTTGTCTAAGATATACTTTTGCCTTGTTATATAATATCTTTCCATATTGATCATTTTTATTGCTTAGTTCACAATAATAAATAGAGGAATCAAAACAACTTAATGCTTGGTTGAAATCATTATTAAACCGATGGGTTATCCCAAGCCAATAATAGTATTCCCACGAAAAATCTGGATCAGATAAGCTTATTCTATTTTCAATAAATTTGAATACCTGAAAAGCCTCATCTATAAAAAAATGTAAGTTCAAACTAATTTCAGAGGGACAGAAAATAAAGATACATAAATTTCAACTACAAGATTTCAATTTCCAAATTAAGATAATAACATGAGATTGTTGATTTAAATATTACTATCC
>JAQICC010000356.1 GCA_027858735.1 Salinivirgaceae bacterium | reverse complement strand
TTTCGTTACTCTTGCATTTCAACCAGTCATTTACGAAAGTAAACTCCTGATTTTCAATGCTGCGAAAGCCTCATTCTTGGAGCTTTCTTATCAGAGACCGAGTTTTCTTGCACGCACTATTTAGCTTTCCCTAATTTGCTCAAATTTCGTTTGGAAAATATAGCCATAATACCCATCAACCTTAGTAATCTCCTTACTCTCTTGTGGTTAACTATAAAGCCCAATGCAAATAGATAATCCTGCATTTGAAGTACACCATAAGTAGGATGCCCAAGATAATGCTCGTCTATTAAGCTCATAATGGTTAAGTTTTCATCAGTTTCAGGGGCATTATTGTAGTAAAGATTGCTGCGGTTTACTTCCAATAATTCACTTTGTCTACGTATGCTAAGATGTATATTTTCACCTATAAATGATTCTAATTTTTTCATAGACAACCTTCTTTAAGTTTTTTTTTAGCCACTTTCGCTCAATTTCAAGCTTCTCATTTTTTGTATGCAATTCATCTATCTGCTTTTCATTCTGCACTTTAGGATCCGTTATTTCAAAAAGCTCAGGAGAACGATTTAGAAACTCTTGTTTCCACTTTGCTATAATGGTAGCTGAACTTCAAATTTTTCACATAATTCGGAAAGGTCTCTTTTTTTTTGAGTGCTTCAATTGCAACTTTTGCTTTAAATGCACTGCTAAATTTTCTTCTTTTTGTTTTCATATTTACACCTAAAATTAATAAATATCTCAACTTAAGCTGTGGTCTGAATATTGGGGAAAAGAGTCTAATAGGTTTATCATTAGAGTCTCGTTTCTTGGAGCTAAACTAAAAACTGGACTAGCTGATCCATGAATAATTTCGGAAGCAAATTTTCCTATATAGTTATCGAAAAGTATAGATTCCTGATGGGTCATAATCAATACCAAATCTGGTTTTAATTCAGCAATGTGTGCTAATACTACATTATGCATTAATTGTTTTTGTGACTTAATAATTACCACGCTTGACTCTAAACCCGCTTCATTTATTGATTTCTCTATTTCCAAGGCTTTTCGGTGTGCCAAACTTTTATAAGGTGCAATATCAAGGTCAAGAACAGATACAACATGAACCTTTGCATTAAACTTTAATGCAAGGTATTTGACCCAGGCTATTTTATTTGCTGTTCTTTTCGTGACATCCACAGGTATGAGTATATTTCTAATGCCCTTTTCAGTGTGTTTTCCGGATATAGTTAATACTGGACATGTTGCACCAGAGATAAGGTTGTCTGCGTTTTCATTTTTCATAAAGCTAAGACCTGTAATTTTTCTTTTCCTTTTTTTTATAATTATCAAATTACATTTTGTCCTGTCTGCTGTAATGATAATTTTCGGAATCAAGCTCCCGGTGGTAGTCTTAAGACTTATATATTTTGGTATCTCACCACCAAAAAAATTCATTGTGAATTTTTCCAATTTCCTCTCCTCCTTTTTTATTTGTTCTTTTAAGCAATTGGGTCGCATTATTCTTTGAATGAAGGAACCCTCTGGTATAACATTAAGAAGTATAATTTCGCAATCATATACTTCTCTAAATACCATAGCCTGTTTTAATGCAATAGCACCTTCTCTACCTATTGCAATAGGTACTAATATCTTTTTTATTTCTGGTGCTATAATCATATCAAGCCTCTTTAATTTTTACTTTAAACCGCATATATTGCTGTTTTTCATACTTATACCATTTTGAAAAATGGAATTACTGACCCATCCTTGAAGAATTTCATCAATTTTAGTATGAGCACTAAAATCACAACTATTGTCATTAGAAAGATGTATTGTAGATTCATCAGTAATTAAAGACGAATTCATGCTCGCTCCTGTAATATATTCAATATCAAGGCTATATTCTTTTGATATGTTGGCTAGAAAGTCTTTAGATATTTCGTCGGTTTTGTCTATATTATCTGAAATGATTACAGATCCTTGAATTTTATAAACCTGTAGAAGAATTATCTGATCCTGATCTTCATACAGATGGTTTAATGCAAACCGTCCAGCTTTCAAAGCCCTTGGTAAGCATTCAACTAAAATTATAATTGCCTTACTCTTCAATTTCTTTTTAGAATTAGTAATTATCTTCATCTTGTTATGAAATATTATTTGACGAAGTTATGTTGAAATATCGATGTTATGACTGGGGAAAATCCGCGACATAATGGGGGCATACCCTAATTTTTGGTAGGGTACGTCCTAATATTTAGCTAGAAAGAAAAAAAATATATCTCTAAAGTGAATTGTATCACTAAATTATCTGTATATTTAATAAAATAGATTTGATGAAAAATAATTACCTCATAAATACATTACTCATTTTTCTTTTACTAGGAGCTATAATAAGTTGTGAACAAAATAATAATGATAACCTAAAGAAAAAAAGCCACCCTAGCCACAAATATAATTATGTTGATGTAGATGTATCGGTGTTAAAATATCATGAGATGAATTATTTGGCGATTTATTCTGACATATACCATCAAGATGGTACCAGAAGATTTAAACTTACACCTACAATTAGTATAAGAAATATATCTTTATCTGATTCTGCATTTATTTTGTCTGCAACCTACCATGATTCATATGGAACACTTTTAAATGAATATGTTGATGATTCCACGATCCTTCTTTCGCCGCTTGAGTCTATTGAGTTTGTTGTAGAAGAAAAGGAAGATATTGGAGGAGCAGGAGCAAATTTTATTATTGAATGGGGAGCAAAAAAATATTCTAATCAGTTACTCATGCAATCTATAATGATAGGTACCATTGGGCAACAAGGTATTTCATTTATTACAGAAGCAATTAGGATGGATAGTTTAACCAAAAAGGATTAGCGAAACACAAATCGTCACCTGTTAAAATATATCCATTTGTGAGATGTTCCTAAATTGATTCTTGCTAATTCAGCTTTGCAAGAAAATACCAAATACAAAGCTTTTTTATCAAAGACTTAAAATTGTGTAGTTTTCGTGCAAGCACTATTTAAGTTTTATTAGTGGGGTCTTTTTTGAATAAACTAGAAATATTGTACATGAAATACTTTCGTCATAATGTATAAGCCTAATTATCATTTTTATGGTAGTAAATCGAGCTAATAAAAACAAATCGTAATGATATAAATACTAAACTATTACAATATTTAACCTGGATTTTCATCCCAATTTTGGATAGAGGCCTCCAAAGTAATATTTGAAAAAATATAAAAAGGTATTTTTTTGATATATTGTATGATATGTGATTTTAATGGAAATTTTGCACTATTTTTTTCACAAGGCCAACTAGCTGATATGCAATTCTTTAAAATAAAAAAAAGGGCGATCGTTACGATCGCCCATTTTTATACATATTGGTTTGTTATTATGATTTTTCTTTTTCCTCTGATTTTTTCTTAGCATAAATATTTATAGTGATTTTTTCGGTCTTTTTATTATAGTTAACAGTAATAGTGTCACCTTCAATAATATCGGCTTTCAATATTACCTCAGCCATTTCATCCTCTAAATACTTTTGAATGGCTCTTTTTAGTGGTCGGGCTCCATATTGAACATCATATCCTTTTGATACAATATAATCTTTGGCAGCTGGAGTAATTTTAAGTTTATAGCCCATTTGATTAACTCGTTCGTATAAACCTTTTAGCTCAATATCAATTATTAAATGAATATCATCTTTAGTAAGTTGATTGAACAATACCACATCGTCAATTCTATTTAAAAATTCAGGAGCAAAAGCATTTTTCAAGGCTTTTTGAATAACTCCTTTGGCAAGTTCATTCGATGATCCTTGTTTTGTTTGGGTATTAAAACCAACTCCTGATCCAAATTCTTTCAATTGGCGTGTACCAATGTTTGAAGTCATTATAACAATGGTATTTCTGAAATCAACTCTGCGCCCTAGGCTATCTGTTAATCGTCCTTCATCAAGTACCTGAAGAAGTATATGAAAAACATCAGGATGTGCTTTTTCAATCTCATCTAAAAGCACTACCGAATAAGGTTTACGTCTTACTTTTTCGGTAAGTTGCCCGCCTTCTTCGTAGCCAACATATCCCGGAGGTGCTCCAACCAAACGAGAAACAGAGAATTTCTCCATATACTCACTCATGTCTATGCGAATAAGGTTTTCTTTACTATCAAATAAATATTCAGCTAAAACTTTAGCTAGCTGAGTTTTACCTACACCTGTAGGGCCTAAAAAAATAAAGGTTCCGATGGGTTTGTTCGGATCTTTTAATCCAGCACGGTTTCTTTGAATCGATTTTACAATTTTTCCAATAGCTTCATCCTGACCAATAACACCAGTTCTTATCTCATCAGCCATTTTTAGTAACTTGTTACCTTCGTTTTGAGCAATGCGTTGCACAGGTACACCTGTCATCATAGCAACAACTTCGGCAACATTTTCAGAATCAACAGTTTCTCTGTGTTTTATCAAATCATCTTCCCATTTATTTTTTTCATCATCAAGGGAGTCTAACAACTTTTTTTCGCTATCTCGAAAATTTGCAGCCATTTCAAAATTCTGGCTTTTTACAGCAGTAATTTTCTTTTCGCGTATTTCTTCAATTTCTTTTTCAAGCTCTTCAATACGTTTAGGTACTTTTATATTTGAAATATGTACTCTTGAGCCCGATTCGTCAAGAGCATCAATAGCTTTGTCGGGTAAATGTCTGTCGCTAATGTATCTAGTGGTTAATTTAACGCAGGCTTTAAGCGCTTCACTTGTATAATTTACATTATGATGCTCTTCGTATCGTTCTTTAATATTATTTAAAATTTCAACAGTTTCTTCTGCCGATGTCGGGTCTACCATAACTTTCTGAAAACGACGCTCTAAAGCACCATCTTTTTCAATAAACTGGCGATATTCATCAAGGGTAGTGGCTCCAATACATTGAATTTCGCCACGAGCTAAGGCTGGTTTAAGCATATTTGCAGCATCAAGAGAACCTGTGGCTCCACCAGCTCCAACAATGGTATGAATTTCATCAATGAATAAAATAATATTATCATTCTTCTGCAATTCGTTTAAGATAGCTTTCATGCGTTCTTCGAATTGGCCACGGTATTTAGTTCCTGCAACAATTGAAGCCAAATCGAGCGCTATTATGCGTTTCCCAAATAATATGCGCGATACTTTTTTTTGTATGATACGGATAGCCATACCCTCAGCAATTGCTGATTTACCAACTCCTGGCTCACCAATTAAAACCGGATTATTCTTTTTCCTGCGGCTAAGAATTTGTGCCAGTCGTTCAATTTCTAGTTCTCTCCCTACAATGGGGTCTAATCGATTTTCTTCAGCAGATTTAGTTAAATCAACTCCGAAATTATCTAATACAGGAGTGTCAGAAGTTGTTTTGGATAAATTTGACTGTGGATTTGAAGAACTTTCTCCACGACCACCAATTTCATCATCATCATCGTCAAAATTATGATCGGCCATTCCTTTTGTTTGTTCTTTTTGTATCATGGTTTTTACATTATCATAGTTAATATCATGCTCGTTTAGGGTCATTGTAACCAAACTGGCATCATCTCTTAGTAAAGCAAGTAGTAAATGTCCGGTATTTACTGAATCATCATTCATCGATCGGGCCTCAAGGTATACCACTTTAAGTGCATTTTCAGCATTTTTAAGCAAGGGTATGTTTTCAGGGTCGCTTATTTCTATTTCGCCTTTCAAACGAATTTTTGTTTCAAGTATTTTTTTTAAATCATATAAGTCAATTCCCATTTTAATAAGTGAATCAATTGCCAGGCCTTCACCTTCGCGCAACATCCCTAAAAAAATATGTTCAGTTCCTATATGATTGTTATTTAGCCTAATAGCTTCTTCTTTGCTATAAGCCAATATATCTTTCATTTTCTGTGAAAATTTTGAATCCATACTGATCTTTTAATGGTTAAAAACAGAGTATTTTCAATTAATGTACCAAAAATATATATTCTAAATTAATTCTTATACAATTATAAACATTATTATGTTGATAATTTCCATAAAAACCTTATAAAATATAGGTGTTAAAACATATTTATTTTACTACATTTAGGGGCTTAAAAAAAGTTGAAAATAGTTAATTAAAATTCAGTATAAATGGCTGACGGAGAGAAAATTATAAAAATTAATATTGAAGAGGAAATGAAATCGGCCTACATCGACTACTCCATGTCGGTGATAGTGTCGCGTGCTTTACCTGACGTAAGAGATGGTTTAAAGCCCGTACACAGGCGTGTTTTGTTTGGTATGTCAGAATTGGGTATGTACTCAAATCGGGGCTACAAGAAGTCTGCAAGAATTGTTGGAGAAGTACTTGGTAAGTACCATCCTCATGGAGATTCCTCAGTATATTTTGCCATGGTAAGAATGGCTCAAGAATGGTCGATGCGATATCCTTTAATTGATGGTCAAGGTAACTTTGGATCAGTTGATGGTGACAGTCCAGCAGCAATGCGTTATACAGAGGTAAGGCTAAAAAAAATTGCAGAGGAAATATTGGCTGATCTTGACAAAGAAACCGTTGATTTACAATTAAATTTTGATGATTCTTTAAAGGAGCCTACCGTAATGCCTACAAAAATACCAAACTTATTGGTAAATGGGGCATCAGGTATTGCTGTTGGTATGGCTACTAATATGCCACCTCATAATTTAACTGAAGTTATTAATGCTTTATGTGCATGCATAGAAAATAGTGACATAACTACAGAAGAATTGCTCAATTATGTCAAAGGACCTGACTTTCCGACAGGTGGTATCATTTATGGATACCAAGGAATAAAAGATGCTTTTGAAACCGGTAGAGGTAGAATAGTATTAAGAGGAAAAGCTGAAATTGAGACAAGTGATAATGGCAAATCGAAGATTGTTATTACTGAAATCCCCTATTTAGTTAATAAGGCTGATATGATTATTAAAACAGCCGAATTGGTAAATGATAAAAAAATTGATGGAATTACCAATGTCAATGATGAATCAGATAGAACCGGTATGCGCGTTGTTTACGATTTACGTAAGGATGCGATTCCTCATGTTGTATTAAATAAATTATATAAATACACTCAATTACAAACTTCTTTTAGCGTTAACAATATTGCATTGGTTGCGGGCCGGCCACAAATGTTGACTCTCAAAGATTTGTTGATTAAATTTATTGAGCACCGTCATGATGTTGTAGTTCGCAGAACTCAATATGAATTACGTAAGGCTGAGGAGCGCGCTCATATATTAGAAGGATTAATAATTGCAAGCGATAATATTGATGAGGTAATAAAAATTATTCGCGCCTCAAAAACTCCAGATGAAGCTCGTGAGGCTTTAATTGAACGATTTAAACTATCAGATATTCAGGCTCGTGCTATTGTTGAAATGCGTTTGCGTTCATTAACTGGTCTTGAACAAGATAAACTAAGGAGTGAATATGAGGATATTAAAAAACTTATTGAACACTTAAACGAGATTCTTGCAAATAAAGAACTTCGAATGAGTATTATAAAGGAAGAATTAGAGGAAGTTCGTGCCAAATATGGCGATGAAAGAAGAACCGATATTGTTCCTGATGCCGGTGAATTTAATCCAGAAGATTTTTATGCCGATGAGGAAGTAGTTATTACTATTTCGCACATGGGTTACATTAAAAGAACGGCTTTGTCAGAATTTAGAACACAAAGTAGGGGAGGAACTGGTGCAAAAGGAAGCACTACCCGTGATGCTGATTTTATTGAGCATTTATACGTGGCTAATATGCATAGTACCATGTTGTTTTTTACCGAAATGGGTAAATGTTTCTGGTTAAAAGTTTATGAAATTCCTGAAGGAACTAGAACATCTAAAGGGAGAGCTATTCAGAATTTATTGCAGATTAATCCTGAAGATAAGGTAAAAGCATATATTAATGTTAAAAACCTTAATGATGAAGAATATGTAAATGGCCACTATATTATTTTAGCTACAAAGAAGGGTATCATTAAGAAAACCAAACTTGAAGCGTACAGTCGTCCTCGCCAGAATGGTGTTAATGCTATTACAGTTCGTGAAGGTGATCATTTATTAGGAGCAAAACTTACCAATGGAAATCATGAAATTATTCTTGCAGTAAAAGGAGGGAAGGCCATCCGATTTAATGAGCAAGGTGTTCGTGCCATTGGTAGAACAGCCTCAGGAGTTCGTGGTATAAATCTTGCTACAAACGATGAAGTAATTGGAATGGTTTGCATGGAAAATGCAAGTGAAAATTTATTGGTTGTATCAGAAAAAGGATATGGTAAGCGCTCAAATATTGACGATTATAGAATTACCAAACGCGGTGGAAAAGGTGTTAAAACTCTTAATATTACTGAAAAAACGGGTAGTTTAATTGCGCTTAAATCTGTAACCGATGAAAATGACCTTATGATTATTACCAAGAATGGTTTGACAATACGATTAGCTGTTTCTGAATTAAGGATTATGGGTCGTGCTACTCAGGGAGTTAGACTTATTAACTTGAAGCGGAATGATCAAATAGCTGCAGTAGAGTTTGTTGCAAAAAGCGAAGAGGAAGAGGATGAAGAAATGGACTCAGAAGGGATTGAGACAACTGAATCTACCGAGGAATAATTGAATAAAAACTATAAATAATTATATTTGCAAAATATAAAATTAACTAAAACAAAACATGATGAAAAGAGTATCATTTTTACTACTACTACTACTACTATTTTTTACTTCGGCAATAGTATTTGCACAAGGTGGAAAAGTAAACTCTGCATTTGCGCAAACAAATGCTGGCATCTTAGATAAAGCAAAAGAAGCTATTGACTTGGCTGCAGCTCATGAAAGAACTATTGGAAAAGCCAAAACCTGGAAAGTAAGAGGCTTTGTGTACCAATCGATAGCGGTATCGGAAGATTCAAGTTATGCTGAATTATGCGATAATCCTGTAAAAGTTTCTCTTGAGGCTTATAAAAAAGCGTTAGAGCTTGATTTGAAAAAAAAATATAGTGATGAGATAAACAAAAATTTGACCATGTTTACTTTTAAACTCGGGCCTATGGTAAGTAAAGACTGGGAAAACAAAGATTTTAAAAGTGCATTTTATAAATTTGAGCATTTAATTCATATTGCTGAATTGATGGATCCTCCTGTAATTGATAGTGCATCATTATTTAATGCGGGTATTGCTGGTGAAAAGGCAGGCTTTAAAGATGAAGCAATTTTATATTTTCAGAGAGCTGCTGACTTAAAATATGGTGGCGACAATGTGTATCTATTTATGGCTAATATTGAGTTAGAGCGAGGTGATTCAGCAAAATATGTAGAGATTTTAAAGACAGGTATTGATGCATATCCAACGTCGAACAAAACAATCATGTCATACCTAATTAACTATTACATTAATATTAATGAGGCTGAATTGGCTTTAGAATATCTTAAAAAAGCAATTGAAGGTGATCCGACAAACGAAACTTTCTATTTTGCTCAGGGTGTTATGTATGATAAATTAGGTGAGTTTGATAATGCTGTTGCATCGTATGAAAAATCAATTGAAACAAAAGCTGATTACCATGATGGATATTATAACTTAGGAGCCTTATATGTAAATAGCGCATCGGAAATGTTAAAAGAGGCTAGTAATATTCCTCCAAGCAAGCAAGATGAGTATGAAGCTGCTAAAAAAGAAGCTTTTGTTGAGCTTGAAAAAGCATTACCATCATTAGAGAAGGCTCACGAGCTAGATGCTACAGAGCCTTCAACATTAGCAATTTTAAAAGAAATTTACTTTAAACTTAGAAACGAAAGCGATGCTTATATGGTTAAGTATAAAGAATTTCAAAAAAAACTTGATGCTACAGAATAATTAATATGCTATTATATTTAAATGGCTGTCAACAAAAGTTGACAGCCATTTTTTTTTCACAATAATGCTCTTAAATTTGTATTCTTTACCGCACTCAATATATTTTTAAGAATGAGAGTTTTTTCAGTAGGCATATTTGGTTTCTTGGTTTGCTTTTTAATAAGTACAACTTCTGTTGCTCAAATAACAAAGGTGCAAAAAGCAAAAACTGCAGCTAAACACTCATACAATGAGCTTGACGTAGCTAAAGAAAGCATTGATTTTGCAATAAAGAATGAAAAAACAATGTTTGATTCCAAAACATGGATGATTAGGGGAGATATTTACCTAAAAATATCGGTTTCAGACAACGATAAATTCAAGAAATTGGCCGAACACCCCATTGATGATTCATATTTTTCATATCAAAAAGCTTACAAACTAGATAGAAAAAGTAAGTATAAAAATAAAATATTTGCCCAATTAAATACCATTAAAGATTTGTACCAAAATGAGGGTATAATGAGAATTGAAAATAAACAATATAGCCGATCTTACCAGTGCTTTAAAAGTGATCTTGAAATTTCTGAATTAATTGATGAGAAAAAGATAGACACCATTATTTTTTATAATTTGGGTTTAGTTGCAGAATTGAATAAGGATTATAAGTCAGCTGTTGATTATTATAATCAATGTATTGAATATAAATATGGAGGTCCAAAGGTTTTTAACTATATAGCGCAAATTAAAAAACAAAAAGGAGATACAGCATCGTATTTATCTTATCTAAAGCAAGGTATAAATAATTATCCGCGTAGAAATGATACATTGCTATTGAATTTAATTAATTTTTATATTGAAAATGATAACAACTATGAAGCTATCGAGTTTTTATCAAAGGCAATTTTAAAAGATCCTGCAAATCAAACGTTTTATTTTGCACAAGGAGCCTTGTATGATAAAATGGGAGACTTCGGCAATGCTATTGCAGCCTACGAAAAGGCTATTGTTATAGATAGTGGGTATTTTGATGCTTATTTTAATATTGGAGCGTTATATTTTAATAAGGGAGCAAATTTACTTAAAAGTGCAAATAATATTCCACCAAACAAACAAGATAAATATGAAGAGAAAATTAGAATTTCATATATTGAGTTTAAAAAGGCAATTCCTTATTTAGAAAAAGCGCATGTTTGTAATCCAACTGAGGAATCAACAATTATAACGTTAAAAGATATTTATTTGAAACTGAGAAATGAGGATGATGAGTATATGAAAAAGTACAAAGAATATTCCGAAAAAATTAATTATATGAATAGCAATGAGAAATAATGGGGTTTAAATGCCTTTATCTGTTCAAACGCTATTTAACATAATATATATTATCAGACTAATATGGCTTTTCCTTATGATCTTAGGAATCCAAGAGATTTATCAAATCTTCAAATACTATCCCTTATATTTAATTTTATATTTATCTGTCGATAGAATGTTTAAACATATTCAATTGTAACATCATTCATAAAATTTAAACTAATTCAGAAAGAGCAAAAATTCAATAAATATTCGATATCCTTACTTGCTGAGAATTTAATATTCTGTATAATATGTCGTCATTATTAATACATTCGATTCTCAGAGCGTTACTATTTCGGTTATCTTATTTAACATAAATATAATTGATTTATGGATAAAATTCGTTGGAATTAAATCCAATACATTTTCATTAGGCACCATTTGGTGGATAAGCAACGTTGAATTATAATTTGTTGTTCTTAGTGTAAATTTTGTGTCTTAGTGACTTTGTGGCATTTTTTTAGCCACCATGGCACTAAATCTCAAATGTATCACAAAGTTTTTAACTCTACATTAATTTATATCAGAGCCATTGAGCAGATTTGCGATAGCGAATCGCTCAATTTGGGTAATGGTAATGTTCAGAAAAGACTTTTGCCCAAATAGTGTTCGGCTAAAGCCCTTTTATCTCTACATCTATTTACCCTTGGCTAAAGCCAAAGGGCTATTTTAAAAGAATAATTCTATGCGAATTTGCTGTTTAAATTATAACTTAGCCTTAAATTCTAAAAACAAAACTTAAGCTTCTTATTTGCGAATTTATTGAGTAACACTTGTGAACATAACAATTGCATAAATTATTTAGTAATCGTATTTAACAGTGTATATGTTATTCATTCATATAATGCAAGCCTATACTCTTTTTTCTGGCGTTGGCATGTTTTATTACCAAATATGCAACATTTACTAAATTTCTCAATTCACACAATTGTTTTGATACCTTGGATTCTTTGTAAAGCTTTTCGGTTTCATTGTAAATAGTCCATAATCTGTCATAAGCTCTTTTTAAGCGAACTTCACTTCGAACAATGCCGACATATACACTCATAATTTGCTGTACTTCTTTTAGGCTTTGTGTAATTAAAACCATTTCTTCTGGATGAGTTGTGCCTTCATCATCCCAATCAGGGATATTATTCTGGATATTTATATTAGGTATTTGAGCCTGTGCATCTTTGATAGCCCAATCGGCAAAGACAAGAGCCTCCAGAAGACTGTTTGACGCGAGACGGTTTGCCCCATGTAATCCAGTTAACGAGGTTTCTCCAGCAGCATAAAGGAATTTTATAGATGTTCGTGCTTGTATGTCGATTTTTATACCACCACACATATAATGTGCAGCTGGTATTACAGGTATAGGAGTTTTAGCAATATCAATATTTAATGATAGGCATTTGTTATAAATGTTAGGAAAATGTTCTAAAAGACCTGATTTGTCGAGATGCGAGCAGTCAAGCCAAACAAATTCATCTCCTCGTGTTTTAATTTCATTATCTATTGCTCTAGCTACAATATCACGAGGTGCCAGTGAGCCTCTATTGTCGTATTTTTGCATAAACTCTTTTCCATCAATAGTTTTTAGAACTGCTCCGAAGCCCCTTAGAGCTTCTGAAATTAAAAATGCTGGGGTTTCACCAGGATTATATAAGGCTGTTGGATGGAACTGAACAAACTCCATATTATCTACAATCCCCTTTGCCCGATAAATCATCGCAATACCATCACCAGTTGCGATGGAAGGGTTGGTGGTGTTTAAATACAAATTGCCTGCCCCACCAGAAGTTAGGAATGTACATTTAGACAGTATTGTATAAATGGATTCATTATTTATGTCGAGCACATATGCACCATAACATTCTGTATCTCTGTTATGACGCTTTACTATTTTACCCAAGTGATGTTGTGTAATAATGTCAATGGCAAAATGATTTTCATAAATTGTAATGTTTGGATTTGTTTGAATTTTCTCCTTTAGTGCCCTTTGAATTTCAAATCCAGTATTGTCCTTATGATGCAGTATGCGATGTTCAGAATGCCCTCCTTCTTTAGCTAAATCGAAGGTGCCGGTTTTTGTTTTGTCAAAATTAGTACCCCAGTTAATTAGTTCATTTATAAGCGATGGCGCATATGAAATGACTTTTCTCACCACATCTTCATCGCACAAACTTGCACCGGCAATTAATGTATCTTTAATGTGGTTTTCAAAATTGTCATCGCTTGTAATTACGGCAGCAATTCCTCCCTGTGCATAAACTGTATTACTATCGTTTAAACCTGCTTTGGTAACAATTGCCACCTTGCCGAACTTCGAGGCTTTTATTGCCAACGATAGTCCAGCAAGCCCTGAACCTATGACTAAAAAATCAGTTTCAATTTTCATTTTATTTGTATTGAATATTTCATGTAGTTTTTTTATCTTTTGTTTTGCATTGTATGCTCATTTTAAAAGAGTTGAACCAAGTAATAAGCCCCACCAAATAGTTATAAAATATAGGTATTTATATTGGTATATTCATTCGTGGTATTGATCATTGTATGAAGTTTCTTGTTTGTTATAATATATTCTGGCAAAAATACTTCGATACTGGCAAATGCAACTTTACTTTTATTCATAAGTTGTAAATTTGGGTTATGAATTTATTGGTCTCATTAGTAGTTAAAGCTTATATTTAAAAATTCCATTTTTAATTTTGAAAATCATGTGCTCTCTTTTTTCAAACTGTAATTCATCATAGAGCCATTTTATATATTTAGTAATCATTTTGCAAACTTCATCGGGCGATGAAGTTGAAATAATTATTGGAACAAAAAGCTTGTTTTCAACCTTTATCATTTTATCGTACGATTTAGCGACTAGCATACTAATATTATTTTTATTCAGGTAATCAATTAAGATGCTAAATCGCTCATTGACATTGTTAAAAGCTTTGGTTGGATTTGAGATTTCTGATAAAAATATTAATTTTTTTTTGATAAAAAAGTACTCATAGATATGAAATTTGTCGGCATCGATAAAATTTTTATTAGCAAGCAAATTATCGTTTCCAAGTGCAAAAGCAAATCTGATATTTTCCATCTTATCACCTCTTCTTTCTTGTAAAATCTAATATTCCATTAATAATTGTTAAGGGATGAACCGGGTTGCCTGCAATATATAAATCGATATGGTATTTCGATAAAAAACTGCGGTCAATGGCGGCACTGTCAGCGAAAATTCCACCGCTTATAGCATCGGTTCCGGCAAGAATGATGATTTTGGGTTCAGGAATAGCGTTGTAACATCGCTCTAAGGGTTCAGCCATGTTTTGAGTTATTGGGCCGGTAATTACAATTCCATCAGCATGGCGTGGCGAAGCAACAAAATCAATACCGAAACGGCTCATGTCAAACTGAACATTATTAGAAGCAGTTAATTCCCATTCACAACTATTGTCCCCTCCGGCAGATACTTGCCTTAATTTAAGTGAATGGCCAAATATTCGATGAATTTCTTTTCTCACAGTTGTTGGATCCACCTCAATAGGTTTATCATTACCTTCGTATATCACTAATCGCTCCCTTATATTTGTCGAAAGTTTATAGTCGGTGGTAAACTTTATTTTATTCGGAAATTGAACAGCACATTCACCACAAAAAGTGCATTTACCAAGGTCGATGCATATAGAAGAGCTACCAATAGCTTTGGTGGGGCATAATTCAACGAATGCCTCTTCATCTACTTTTTCATTGGTAATTATCGGCCTTCCCCTGAAAATTCCGGGAACTTGTTCCGTGGTTACATCAGGAATAAATTGTTTCCCTTGATGCCATACTATTTTCAGATTATCAAACATATCATGTTATTTTATAATGCGTTTATCCAATTCTTTTATATAACTAATTATATCAGGAATGTCTCTGTTGGCTACACCACTTTTTATGGCTGCTTCTATCACTGCAGGAACAATAGTTCTTAATAATCTAAAATTGGAATGGTGCGGGATAAAATAATCTCGACCAAAAGAAAGAGACTCATTACTGTCAATATTTAAATAAGGTACTTTTGCCACCGAAGCAAGAGCATAAACGGCAGCCTTTTTCATTTCAATATTAATTTTTGTTGCCCTTACATCAAGGGCTGCTCGAAAAATATAAGGGAATCCTAAGACATTATTTATCTGATTAGGAATACCGCTACACCCCGATGCATAAATAATACCATGCTTTGCCTTAAGAGCATCCTTATATAAAATTTCAGGATTAGGGTTTGCTAGGGCAAAAATAATGGGGCTTTCAGCCATAGACTGAATCATTTTTGGAGTTATTATGTGGGTTTTAGAAAGTCCTATATAAGCATCTGCACCAACAATGGCTTCTTTCAAAGTTTGAAGATGAGTATTTATAGCAAATACTTGTTTATATTTATCGAGGTCAATCCGGTATGTGGAAATAACCCCTTTGCTATCAAGCATTATGAGATTTTCTTTTTTAACCCCTAATGACAGATACATTTCGGAACATGCCATAGCCGCTGCACCTGAACCACTAACCACAATCTTTATATCCTGCAAGTTTTTGCCTGCTATTTCACAGGCATTTATTAGGCTTGCTGCTGATACAATAGCAGTGCCGTGCTGGTTGTCATGCATCACTGGAATATCGAGTGCATCAACTAGTCTTTTTTCTATTTCAAAGCATTCAGGAGCCTTAATGTCTACGAGATTAATAGCACCAAATGTTGGCGACATTGTAATTACAGTTCTAACAAAAACATCAACATCACTTGTGTTGAGTTCAATATCAAAGCCATTAATATCTGCATATTTTTTAAGCAGCATAACTTTTCCTTCCATTACCGGTTTTGATGCCAATGCACCTAAATTACCAAGTCCCAAAACGGCTGTACCATTTGTTATAACAGCCACGAGATTTCCTTTAATGGTATATTTATAAACGTCATTAGGATTTTCCTTAATTTTAAGACAAGGTTCGGCAACACCAGGGGTATAAGCGAGTGATAAATCATGCGATGAATTACAGTCTTTCATTGGTTTAACTTCAATTTTACCTGGCCGTTTATTAGTGTGGTACAACAATGCTTTTTTATTTAATAAAGTATCCATTAGCAGTTTTATTTATAAATCGTGACCACAATATGAAAGGTTAAAACTTTTATTACATACCGGAAAATCTGAAATCTCATTATTTCTTACAGACTGGGCTAATGCCATCCAGTTATGGTGCGATGGGTCTTTTATTTTATAATTTTTCAGGTTTCCATTCTCATCTGTTATAGCACAGTGGCATATTTCACCACGCCAGCCTTCTGTTAAGGCAAGGGTAAATTTATTGCTACCGGGCGAAAATGGGATATTTTCAGGCTTTTTAAATTCGGGAATATTTTCCAATAGTTTTTTACAATAAAATATAGATTGGTGTATTTCTTCTTCTCGTAATTTAACCCTTGAAAATACATCTCCTTGAATTTTAATTTTAGGCTTGTGCATAAATGATTTAATATATAAATTGTTGGGATGAGAGTATCGTATGTCCCTAACTAAACCGCTGGAACGCGCAGCAATTCCAACCATTCCAATTTCAAGTGCTTCATCGGATGTTACTATCCCTGTTTTTTCTAATCGAGATAAGACACTTGGAAGCGAAAAGAATTGCTCGGACATTTCGTTAAAATCTCGTTCATATGCAATGAATATATCGCTTAGCCGTTGAGCTAATTCTGGGGTAAAAGGAAAATTTATTTTACCTGGCCTGATTAATCCTTTTGCAAAACGATTACCTCCCCATTCTTGAAAAAAATTAACAATAGGTGTACGTAGCCGTCCGTAAACCGAATTACCCAATTGGTAGGCTATATCGGCACAAATAGCTGCTAAATCGCCAGTATGTATTGCAATTCGTTCCAATTCAAGTGCAAGTGTACGTGAAAATTGTAAAGAATGATCAGGCGTAAAATCACACAAACTTTCCCATAGATTAGAAAAAGTTGTAGTATGACCTACTGTAGTGTCTCCTGCAATATTCTCAGCTAAAGTAGCTCGTTCCAATAGTTTGGTTTTATGCAGGAATAATTGCTCAACACCCCTATGCTGGTAACCCAATTGTATTTCGAGATGTAATATTTGTTCTCCGTTGCAAATAAAACGAAAGTGACCCGGTTCAATAATTCCGGCATGAATAGGCCCTACTCCTACTTCGTGTAATTCTTCACTTTCGGTAGAATAAAAAGGGTAATCGGCTATTGAAATGTTTTTATCAGACCGATTGTGCGAAAACCGAAATGGTTTAAGCCATGGGTGGTCAAAATAGGCAATTCCAAAATTTTCGTGTATTTCACGTTCAAACTTTTCAAAATTATGGTTTTGGGCGGTTAACGATGAAAGAGTTGCATCACTCGCTAATATCGATGAGGAAATATATAGTTGGTGTTTATTATCATCGGCTATGCAACAATAAACAGTAATATTGTTTTCATTTTTCACGCCAAAATAATTCACACAATGCCTTTCGGGCTTGTTTTTTAGCAATTGTAAATTTGATTCCATAAACTCAACATATTTGAGCTTTGGAATATCATTTATGCTAACGGTTTGATTATTATACATCTCAAGGTAATTCATATCACATTATTGAATTAGTTTTACAGCATTCTGAATGAGTTCTACAAATATTGTCGGAGGACTATAAGCTAAATATACAGCCAAAGCCAATAAAAAATATTGTGAAGCCGAGTCCCATGGACTTATTCTTGGTATTTTACTTTCATTTATAATTAGAGGTGGGGTGAACAGGAGTTTGAAAATATTGGAACCAAACCCCCATATAATCATTGTCAGCAAAATCAAAATTAAAATTAGGATTAAAAAATAGTGCGCTTCGAAAAGAGATTGAAAAATTAAAAACTCACTTATAAAAAGGCCTGAAGGCGGCATGGCTGTTGCCGAAATAAAGCCCAATAAAATAACAATTGCCCCTGCTTTATTGTATTTAAAATAATGACCCACGTCGTAAATATTTTTGCTTTGAAACACCCTGTATATTTGATTAAATTGAAAGAACAAACTGGGTTTCACAAATGTGTGAAGAATAATATGTAGAATGGCAGCATAAACACCTATTCCTCCAACGGCTAAGCCAAGCATTACAATTCCCATGTGTTCAATACTTGAATAGGCAAACATTCGTTTTATGTTTTTGATACGGGTCATATATACCGTAGCCACAAAAATTGATAATACGGCTGATATTATTATAATTACCGAAGCCCAATGCTGAATTTGAGTATGGGCAACTACTGCATAAACCCGATAAATACCTACAAAGCCCATATTCATTAAAACGCTTGAAAATAATGCTCCTGCCGGGGCGGGGGCTTTATCTTTGGCATCGATACCGGCAGTATACATGGGAATCAATCCAATTTTTGCAGTAAAACCAGTGAAAATAAACAGGAAGGCAAGTTTGAGCCAAAACAGATTCAGTAAATCGTAATGTGCCATAATGGAATCAAAAGACATGTCTTCTATTCCAGCCTGTTTCATAGCAAGACTTAGGAAAAGTATTCCGATGTATATAAATGTTATGCTAATTGCACAGATAAATACATATTTCCATACACCTTCAAGTGCCTTTATATTTCGATGATGATAAATTAAAGCAGATGCACTTAAGGTGGTAATTTCAGCAAATATCCAGGTTACTGCAATATGGTTTGATAAGTATGCCATGCTGCAAGCGGACATTAGCATAACTAAAGCGGCAAAGAAAATACCTCTGGAACGAGGTGTTTCATCGTGAGTGGAAATATAGCGGTAACTATGATAAAATGCTGGAATACAGATAATGCACATGGCAAAAATAAGTAATATTCCTAAAGCATCGGGCTTGAAGTATTCCAGTTCTATGGTATTCAAATGATTGTATTCATAAAATCCCAGTACCCAAAGCAGTATAGTGTAGCATGCAACTAATGCGTAATTAATAGCTGAGTTTTTGTTGAAAAACAAGCCCGTACTAATAAGTAAAGTCCCTATTAAAAAAATACCAATCATATTATTAATCTTTAAGATTTCGTAAAACGTTTACATCCGGATCCTTTATAAAATCACCAATTTTATTAAAGAAAATACCGAGGATAAGTACACTGGCAAAAATATCGAGCATAATACCCAGATTCACCAACATAGGCATCTCATTTCCAACGGCAAGAGTTAGTATAAACACTCCGTTTTCAATAACCAAATAACCGATAACATGAGTAATAATTTTTTTACGCGAAACAATTAGGTACAAACCCGTAAACAAATTTGATAAAGCAACAACAAAGTAGGTTTTATCAAGGTATGTATCATCAATAGAACTTGACAATATTATGGTAACAACTATAACAAGAGTTACAATAATCAATGAAATAAAATTCGGAAGGTAGGGTTCAGCTTCTCTTGTAATTTTATTTCGCTTTATAAGATATTTAATAAACAGAGGTACTGCAAGAGCCTTAAAAATAATGGTTTCCAACAGGATAAGTATGAGGTTTAAGGTATTAATTTCTGAAAGTGAAAGATAGGCAACTCCAAAAAGGATAAAACCTTGAAAAATGAGAATATTGATATAGGTATATATCCTATTGGCAATACTCATAAAAAGTACTGTAATCGTAAAGGTTATTAATAAAATATCTGTCATAATTGTTTATTTAAATAAATTTTCCTAATACCAGTAATACTCCAAAGAAGATGAGTAGAGAAACTGAAGTCAGTAAAAAAATGAATTGGGGGTTATGGCTCATCCGAAATCTTGCCATAAACGATTCCAGTATTCCCACTATAATTGCAAAAATAATTTGTATGCTAAAAAACAACGGAATGGAAATTTCCAAGGGAACTGCTCCAATAAAAAAGTTAGCAATTAAAGCTCCGTACATAGCAAATTTTAAAGGAGTGGCGTATAAGATAATGCCCAGATCAAATCCACTGTTGTCAAGTATCATCACTTCGTGAACCATCGTAAGTTCAAGGTGGGTTTTGGGGTCGTCAACTGGCATTCGACTATTTTCTATCATGGCTATCAACACAAGTACGAATGTGGCCAATGCTCCTATCAAGTACGATATGTAAGAGCCATAATTGAGCGTACTGAAAATTTCATAAAATGAAGTATGTCCTGTAAACAAAGCCAGAGAACCTATAATGATAAAAAATGCAGGTTCAACAAGCATTGAAAAAAGCGCTTCACGGCTTGCTCCCATGCCTTCAAAACTGCTGCCTGTATCTAAAGCTGATATAATCATTAGAAATTTACCCAAGGCCAATAAATATGCAAACATTACAAAATCACCGCCGAATGAAATAATACCTGATTGGTTTCCAAGCGGTATCATTAAAATGGCCATTACAATAGAACTAAAATATATAGTTGGGGCAATTTGAAATATCATACTAGTAGTAGTACTATAAACAGATCCTTTTTTCCAAAGCCTGATAATGTCTTTTATGGGCTGCAAAATACCTGGACCTTTTCTCCCCGAAGCAAGACTCTTTGTGCGAATTACTATTCCCATAAAGAAAATGCTTGTTAATATTATAAGTAGTAAGCTAAGCATATTATAGTTGATTTAAGAAATTGATTAATCCCATAATTTTTGAAATTAGAATTGGTAATAGTATAGCTGTTACTAAAAAAATAAAACCGTATAAAATGTAGGATTGAATATTTCCATTTTGTAGAAATACAAAGCGATTTAATATTTTTTTAAATAAGTAAATGGGCTTGTTGATTAAAACCGTTTCAATTTTATCGTACGGATGGGTGACTTGTTCAAGTAAATTGGGGTAAATTTCATCAGTCTCTTTTTTGTCTTTTTTTATGTAAAGAATTGGCTCGGCTAATTTTCGAAAAGTGCGAATAAATGATGAAGCGGTATATTGAGCTTTTTTAATTTCACCAGTATAACCGCAGCCCCAGGTTGTATCACTTTTACAGGTACTCTGTTTTGTAAATACTTGTCTTATAAATAATGCTATTACTATTAGGAGTATAAAAGCCAAAGAATAGGTGCCAATTACTGTTATATTAGCTAAATTTCTGTTTATAAAAGGCATTGAAATGGGGTCTAATTGAACTTGAAATAGGCCAATTATTTTTAAAAGTGTAGATGAAAATATAAATGGCATTACTCCAATGAAAAGTATGGCTATGGCTATTGTATATAATGGAAAAACACGTTTAGGGTTTTCTATATATTTTTCTACTTTTATTTCAGTTCGGGTTGTACCTAGAAAAACAATTCCAAATGCTTTGGTAAAACATATTAAAGCTAATCCACCAATAAGTACCAATGCTACTATTGAGAACAGCATTGTTAGGGTAAGTGTAAATTGGTTTGATGCGACTCCTTTAAATAATCCACTAAAGATAAAGAATTCGGAGACAAACCCATTAAATGGAGGTAAGCCACAGATTGCCAATGAACCAATAAGGAAAAGATAAGCTGAATGTGGCATTCTCTTTAATAATCCACCAAGTGATTCTATATTCATTGTATGTGCAAACTGATAAACATTGCCTGCACTAAAAAATAGCAGCGATTTAAAAAGCGAATGGTTAAGTGTGTGAAGCAATGCGCCGCCAAAACCTGCAATAACAAGCCATTGGTTATCACTCCCTAAGCCAATACATCCTAGTCCAATACCCATTCCAATTATTCCAATATTTTCGATACTATGAAAGGCCAATAATCTTTTGAGGTTGTGCTGTATTATGGCAAGAATTACTCCATATAAACCAGTTATTACTGAAATAAACAGTACAAAATAACCGACAAACATAAAATCGGTTTTTATTAAGGTTAACATACGCAGAATACCAAAAATGCCAATTTTAATAATTACTCCCGACATAATACCTGAAATATGAGCAGGGGCAGCTGGATGCGCCAAAGGCAACCAAGTATGAAAGGGTACAAAACCAGCCTTTATCGCAAAGCCGATAAAGAAAAAAACAAACAGTCCAATTCCCATTGATGGATGTAATAACGAGTAGTTCGCAATTGTAGCAAAATCAAAAGATCCGGTTTTAACTTTAACCCAAATAAAGGATATTGTTAAAAAAAGTATAGAAACATGCGATTGTATCAAGAAATTAATACCCGCCTTTAAAGTCTCATTTTTATAATGTTCAAAAATTATAAGAATGAATGAACCTAAAGCCATAAGTTCCCATACTACCAAAAAAACGATAGCATTTTGTACAATACAAATATTAAATAAAGCAGTAAAGGTTAATATGTAAGTAATCGCGTGTAACTGCAGATTGCCAGTTTGTTCCTTATAGGTTTTCATATACTGAATTCCGTACCAAGCTCCTGTGAGAAAGGTAAAGCTTATAATAAGGATAAACCAAGCGGATAAATAGTCAAAGCGAATTGGAATATTTCCGGTAACAAATGATCCTCGATAGCTATATTCTACGTTTCCATTGGTAAAAACTAAAAACACCAAGCTAAACGCAATCAAAACCTGAATGGTGAGTATTGCTAAGGTAGCATAACCTAATCGCTTTGCTTTTAAAAAAGGCAAAACAAGGAACGAAAAAACGACAAGCAGGTTAATTATTTCTATCAGTATTTTTTCCATGCTTTTACCTTTATATAATTAGTTTAAATACGGTGCCTATAAAAACAATAAGTATAAAGAATAATCCATAAATGACATATGACTGAATTTTTCCATTTTGGATAAACTGAAAATAATTCAAAATATACGATATTCTTTTGGTAAGAGGTATCACAAGGTATTTTTCTAGTATATCGAAATAATAGGTTGAAAACTTGCGAGAAGTAGGGTACAATGATGTTTTTGAAATTTTATCAAAATTCTTTCTTTTAATTAAAATAAATCCTAAAAGATTACCAAAAGTGCGTGCAAACGAACGACCTGTATATTGTGCTTTTGGAATAGGTGCTATATATCCACAGCTCCATGTTTCACAGGTATTAAGACTTCTTTTTCTAAGCAAGCGAAAGCGGATAGCAAATACGATAACCATCAAAACAATAAAATATACGCCGAAATGCCCAATGGTAATCAGATTAGCACGCGTAGTTGCAATTTGAGGATTACTTAGTGTTAACTGGGAAGTAAATGTTGAATCAATAATATTAATGACTTGACCAAAATAAAACTGAGGGAAAAAAGCAACAGAAAGCATAATAATTACAATGAAGTATTGTGGTAAAAGCATGATAAATGATGCTTCCCTTGGTTCGTTGTGCAATTCTGTTCTGGGTTGTCCTAAAAACATAATTCCAAATAGCTTTGTAAAGCTTATAATAGAAATGCCACCCACCATAACTAAGCCAACAATGGATAAAATTAGTAGAATAACATGAGAGATACCGGTTACCAAAAACAAGCCTTTAAATAAACCTGAATAGATAAGGTATTCAGAAACAAATCCATTAAAAGGAGGTAAGCCACCTATTGCTAATGCCCCAATCAGAAAAAACAGGGCTGTTACTGGCATCGTTTTTATTAAACCTCCTAATCTTTCTATATTTCGAGTATGTGTTTGCTGATAAACACTACCCGCACTAAAAAACAATAAGGATTTAAATAAGGAATGATTCAATGTATGCAATAAAGCTCCTCCAAAACCTAATATTGTGAGTGATTCTATATGCTTTCCTATTCCAATTAGCCCTACACCAATGCCGATACCAATAATGCCAATATTTTCGATAGTACAAAAAGCCAAACTCTTTTTAAAATCATATTTAACTGCTGCATTCGCAATGCCATACAGTGCTGTAATTACCGATAGGCTGAGTATTATTTCTCCAATTATAAACCAGTCGTGGCTGATGTACGAAATAATTCGGAATATGCCGAATATGCCCAATTTAACAATTACCCCCGACATAACTCCTGAAACATGTGATGGTGCAGCCGGGTGAGCTTGGGGTAACCATGTATGGAAAGGCAAGAAACCTGCCTTGAAGGCAAAACCAATAAAAAACAGAACAAAAATCCAAATGGAATGATTGTTTGCAATTACTGAAGCTAATGATGAAAGATTAAAAGATCCTGTTTCTGTATATAACCAAATAAAACCAAGGGTTAAAAAAACAACACTCAAATGCATTTGTATCATGTAATTTATACCTGCTTTAAGTGTAGACTTTTTTTGGTATTCAAAAATCACTAGCATTAATGATGATATCGACATGAGTTCCCATGATATAAGAAAGACTATTCCATGGTCAAACATACAAACCCAGATCATTGAAATATGAAACAGTATGTAAAATATCCAATGAAAGCCTATGTTGGTTTTTAAATCTTGGTATGATTTTAAATAACCACTTCCAAAAAGTGCTCCATTTATTGATGTGAAATTAATGATTAGAATAAACCATGCAGAAAGGCTGTCTATTCTAATATCTATAATATGACCAGGAAGATTTTGTAATATTAGGCTTGCTGTTTGTATCTTACCAGTTAAAGCTAATATTGAAGGAATAGATGTGAGTACAGCATTAATTATAACTACTATTATAGCAATAGATGCTCGATTTTTAGAAGGAACAAACCCCAACCCAAAAATTCCGCTAATTAAAACAAGCAGAGTTAACAATGCTATTTGTGAAATATCCATATAATAATGAATAATGTAACTTTAGAAATTAATACTTAGGAACTGTCACGAAATAGAGTACACATAAAAGCCTTAATTATTTTTGTTTCTAATAAGGCAAATAATCTGCGCATAGCTAGTTACGCAATAATTATTTAACGCCATTAGAGGCAAAAAGAATAGAGCTAACTGATTAGGTTATTTCTATGTTCGTTTCTTTGACAAAAGTAGTCTTGATTATTTTCGAGAATATTGATTTCAATCAAGAATAAAATTGATTATAATCAATTTATTGTAAATTTGTATAAAAAATTCAGCATGAATGATTCTTTGAGTAAAATTCGGGAGCGGTTTCATTTGAAACGAGAATTCGATTTTGAGAGTTTACCAGAATATGTACAGGACGATTTCATCAATCAAATGATTGTGAAGCGTTTTAAACGTGGCCAAAATATTTTCACTGAAGGCGCTTTTCCTTCAGGTATCTATTTTGTAAAAAAGGGCAAGATTAAAAAATTTAAAACTTTGAATAGTGGTAAAGAACAAATCATTTATTTATGTAGTGAGGGTGAAATGATCGGCTATGCTGCATTTTTGGGGGAAGAAAGATATCATGATTCGGCAGCAGCAATTACGGAATCTCTGATTGGTTTTATTTCAAAGGAAAAATTAGTTCGCTTACTTGATAAACATGAGGAATTATCAAAACTGCTTGTAAAAAAATTAAGTCATGAATTTGGCGTAATGATAAATTTCATTGCCACTTTCACAAAAAAAAGTGTACGAGAGCGAGTTGCGCTAACATTATTGATTCTCAATGAAAATTTCAGACAAAATAAAAATGAAAACAACGAGATACAAATTGAACTTACCCGTGAAGATTTCGCAAATATAGTTGGTATTGCCACAGAAACTTTAGTTAGAATACTTAGCGATTTTGCAAGTGAGGGCCTAATACAGAAAAATGGAAGAAAAATTATTGCAAAAGAGCCATTTAAGCTTTTTAAAATTGCTGATTTGACAGATACTTTTTAAGACTTTAAAGTACTTGCAAAACGAATATTTATGTGTTGTGCATTATAATAAATGTATTAAAAATGTATCTTAGTAATTTTGGAATTTAATCATTGAAAAAAAGAATAAATTTTTATTGTAATGTGAAGTGTTAGTGATAGCTGATTAATCCGCTATTGCGGAACAGTACCTCGTATGGCTATTTAACAAAAGGTGCACCTGCTCGTCAGAAACAAGCCTGCTCATACCATTTAATAACTGAAAGCCTTGATGGGTTTAATGCGTTTTTTCTTCTAACGCGATTAACACATAGAGCTGATTCATTGACTAACCTGAAGAGCTATTCGCGGCTCAATATCCAAATCTGATTTACCTGTCCAGCCTTTTAAAATATCCCAAGCCCCCAATTTTAAAAGTCCAGGTATTAACAACCACATACCGACAGTTGTACCTGACACCTTTTTTGAAAGCATTTCTCTAAACTCACGCTCGTTAACCTTGGGGGTTAAAGTCTTTTTTCTTGCATAACGTTTTGTTTTTTGTTCTATGATTTCAACATTTTTTCCCTCTGTTTCTTTAGTTGCTTTATGTAGCCCTTTTTTTGAAGACCGTATTCGTTAATGGTACGCTCAACACTTCTTTGACTTATTATATGTCCGGTTTGATTCATTTTTTGGGCAATCACTTCGCTATTGGCATCAGGGTGTAAAAAGCGATGTCTGATAATTTGCTTTTCTATTTCATCAGTTCGCTTATAATTGCGTTTGGGACCTTTGGCTTTAATTGACAGAGCTTGGCTACCTTTATTCTCATAGTTCTTTTTAATTATATAAAAGTGCTCCCTTGTATAACCATACCTATGTGCTATTTGCTCTATGGTTTCATCTTTAGAGCTTGCTGCATCTATCAACATCATTAACTTCCAAGCCGTAGTGTCCGCCGGGTTTATCTTTAATGTAAAATTTCCATCAATTATTTTTTCTGTAAGGTTCTTTTTCATAATAGTAATATTATATATGGCGATACAAATATATAATAATCAATGTACATATTAAATTATACCATTATAAAAAAACATACTAATGGCAATAAAAATACAATAAATACACACTATTATCGGATGTAATTAATATATTACAGTTAAATATGGATATATTATCCTGATTAATTCATGCGTTTAGTTTAGTGCAAATACAACTTGAAATACCTGCCGACGTAGTTCCCTACTTCAAAGGGATTGCAAGGAAGTAGATGTGCTGAAATAAATGCACTTTAGTAAAATTTGACA
>JAQICC010000192.1 GCA_027858735.1 Salinivirgaceae bacterium | reverse complement strand
TTAACTCGCATTATTCATCAAATTCCGTTATGATGAATTGAAATGCGGGTTACCCCGACATAGCCGAACCCAAATTTGAGCATCAAATTTGGATGTGAGACTTAGTCGCTGTCGGAGACCCCAATTATTCTCAAGAATAATTGGGGTTAAAAATTATAAGGTGTAGATAATGAAAAAGATATGTGCTTTTTGTCAAATTTTATGAATTATTCAGGCTAAGCCAAACTTTTAGAATTCAATACATCATCAGAGCGCAATAATATATCAACATACTGAGCTCTCTTGTATGCAAACGGACTTTTAATGTTCTTCTTCGACATTTTACCCCTGAAATCGGAAACTTTATTATAATTATTCTTCTTCATCCAGGCATCTAGCTCTTCTAGTGCTTTGGTTATGGTATCGAAACCTTGTTTATATATAGCACTTACCATTTGTATCGATGTGGCACCCGCCAATATCATTTTCACAATATCATTACCACTAAATAATCCACGACTGCTACAGATATCTCCCTTTACTATTCCATGAACCAAACCTGTGTATCGCAATGGTAATCTACTATCCTCAACGTTGCTTAATTTGTATTTGTAAACCATCTTTTGTGCATCAACATCAATATCAGGTTGAAATAAACTATTAAACATAACAAATCCTTTTACTCCAACTTTATCCAGTCTGTGAATAAAATTCAGAGGATTTGTATAAAACGGACTCATTTTTACTGCTACCGGAATTTTTACTGCTTTAACAACATCCTTAGCTATACTTATTTGTTCTTCAATAATAACACTTTCGTCAATGGTATGATCAACAGCCACATGATAAAAGTTTAACTCAAGCCCATCAACACCCGTAGCTTCAATTTTTTTTGCCCAAGCTACCCACGTTTCTCTATTCACACAGTTTAAACTAGCAAATACAGGAATTGCAACCGATTCTTTAACTTTCTTTAAATTCAATAAAAACTCACGAGGACCAGCATGTTCTAAATCAGGGAATAATTTTGTCACCTCTGCATTGCGGTCGCTATATGCCTCCAATTGCATATCCATCTCGTAATTTTCAAGCTGAATTTGTTCCTCGAAAAGCGATTTATACACAATAGCCGAAGCTCCTGCATCTTCAACGGCCTTTGCGTTTTTAGGATCGGTAATTAAATTATTTGAGCCAATAATTAGTGGGTTTTTAAGCTCTATTCCCATGTACGTTGTTTTTAAATCCGCCATAATATTATCCTCCATGTTTTTAGATTATTAATTTGGTTGTGACTAGCTGATAGAGCATAACTCAGAGTTATAACCCATAGCCTACATTTATTTAAATTCTTTTTTTACTTGTTCAACCCAACTCTTTATTTTGCCTTTAACGGCCCTGGCTTGATTTTCAAAATCAAGTGGCAATCCACAAAAATCATCCCCACGTAAGGCTTTACTCGATTCAAATTCATATCCCTCGTTTTTTGTAAATCCTACTAATTTGCCACCGCCATTTTCCAATACGCTGCCAAGAATGCCAATGGCATCAACAAAATTCTCGGGATATCCTTTTTGATCGCCTGCACCATACAAAGCAAACGTTTTTCCTTTAAGTTTAAGTTCTTCTAAATCGGGTATAAACTCATCCCAGTAGTTTGGTAACTCACCATCCCACCATGTAGGTACGCCCATTATGTAATTATCAAACGAAAGAAATTTATCCGCTGTAATTTCTTCAACATTTACTTCCTCAAGATCCTTACCATAATTTTCAATAATCATTTTTGCGGCTCTTGATGTTTTTTGAGTATTGAAACTATATAATATTGCTGTTTTGCTCATTATTTTATTCTCTTGAAATTTAACAATAAAAGAATCGTTTTGTTTATTCACCTTCCTAATATTCTGCCAAATCTACTGCAGCTGCATATATTTTATCAGCATTTGGTAAAATTGCTTTTTCCAAAATACGATTAAACCCAACAGGTGTAAATGTCGATCCTACACGTTTAACAGGAGCATCTAACCATTCAAAAGCTTCCTCAGTAATAATGGATGAAACCTCACCTCCAAAACCACCAAAAACTTTATCCTCATGCACCATCAATACTTTCCCTGTTTTTTTTACCGATGCCAGTATCGTTTCTTTATCCAATGGAATTAACGATCGTAAATCAATAACTTCGACATCCAAATCATTATCGGTTTGCAATTTTTCTGCTACCGAAACACACATATGAGTGGTATTTCCATAGGTAATTATGGTTAAATCTTTACCTTTTCTGCGCACTCTTGCTTTACCAAAAGGGACTTCAAAATCGTCGGGAACAGGAGCCGCAGCAAGTGGATCATTATAAAGTGCCTTGGGTTCTAAAAACAAAGTCATGCCTTTTGATCGCATGCTTGTTCTAAGCAAACCGGCAGCATCATCGGCATACGAAGGGTATACAATTCGTACACCAGGTATTGATGCCATAGCACCTTCAATATTCTGAGAATGGTATAAACCACCACCAATATAACCGCCTGATGCCAAACGAATAGTAACGTTCGGTGTAAATTGACCATTGGAACGCCAGTAATCATGACTACTATCAACATATTGCTCCATGGCAGGCCAGAAATAATCGGCAAATTCGGCACCTTCAATAACAATTCTAATATCTTTATTAAAACGGCTCATTCCATTGGCGGTACCCATAATATAATCTTCGGCAATAGGCGCATTAAATACCCGCTCAATACCAAATTCTTGCTGCATACCTTTCGATACATTGAAAATCCCTCCCTTATCTTTGTTGGCCATATCTTGCCCCCAAATAAACGTGTCGGGATTATGGCGAAACTCCGCTTTTAATGTTTCATTAAGCCCTTCAATAAGTTTTTTATGCTCTCCTTCTCCATTGTGCAAACCTTCCGGATATTTCTCTGAAACATACGGTTCCGGTACTACAAAATCGAAAATTGATTCGGGATCGGGATCAGGAGCTGCCAAACCTTTTTTATGGGCAACCTTTACTTCCGCTTTTACTTCTGCCTCAATTTCAAGCAATTCCTCTTCAGTAAAACGTTTATAACGGATTAATAACCTTCTGTATTTTGCTAAGGGATCGTATTCCTGTGAATAATTTCTCTCGTTCTCATCACGATACAATTCATGCCTATCGGAATTTGAATGCGAATGCATACGTACACAGTTCGCCTGCACAATTGCAGGTTTCTGATTATCGATAATCCATTGTTTAGCTTCAATCATGGTATTCATTGAATCAAATACATCTTTACCGTTACAATGGAATATTTTCAGATTTTTTAGACCACTGAAATTATCGGCAACTTTACGATTTGCTGTTTGGTCCTTTTTAGGTACCGAAATACCATAACCGTTATCTTGAAACACAAAAAGCACTGGAAGTTGTTCCGTTGAAGCTCCGTTAATTGCTTCATATACATAACCTTCTGACACAGAAGATTCTCCCTGAGAGCTAATTGATATTCCTTTATGCTTATATTTTTTCATTCCTCGTCCAACACCAACGGCATGCAGTGTGTGGTTGCCGGTTGCCGACGAAACATTATGAATATTAAATTCAGGTTTTGCAAAGTGATTGCTCATATGCCGACCACCACCAGCTACATCGGTTGCTTTTGATATACCATTTAAAATTGCTTCTGTTGCTGTTAAGCCTGCCGACATTGCGGTTAACATATCGCGATAATAAGGGAATAAATGGTCTGTTTCCTTATCAAACACCTGACCTATTGCAAGTTGAATACCATCATGTCCTGCAAAGGGTGCATGATATGACCATCCGATAGCTTGTTTTAAATAGTTAGGTGCTTTATTATCAATTGCTCTCCCTAAAGTCATCAAATGAAACCATTTTTTCAAGGTTTCTTTATCTGTTTTTTTAATGTGGTGCTTTTTGTTTTCTGACATCTCTACTCTATTTACGAATCTTGATTTGTGTTATACTATAAATTACACGGCTCTGTTTAAATCGAATTCCTCAAGGTAATCGGCTATTTTACGAAGAAACATTCCTCCTAACATACCGTCAACTACCCTATGATCGTAAGAAAGTGACAAGAACATTTTGTGACGAATACCAATAACATCACCTGTTGGAGTTTCTATTACAGATGGTTTTTTCTCAATACTACCCACTGCAAGAATAGCAACTTCTGGCTGGTTAATAATAGGTGTACCCATTACATTTTTAAACGAACCAAAATTGGTAATCGTGAATGTACCCCCTGTAATATCATCAGGTCCCAGTTTATTTTCACGAGCAGAAACTGCTAATCGGTTAACTTCTCCAGCCAATCCTGCAATATTTAATTTATCGGCATTATTAATAACCGGAACTATTAAATTGCCAGAAGGTAAGGCTACTGCCATACCAATATTTACCTTATGCTTAACGATAATTCGTTCGCCGTCAACCTGAACATTTACCATAGGATAATCGCGTAAAGCCTTTGCAACCGCTTCAATAAAAATTGGCATGAAAGTCAATTTTGTCTTTTCACGAGCTCCAAACTCCTCTTTCACTTTGCTACGCCATAATACAATATTGGTAACATCGGCCTCAACCATGGTTGTAACATGAGGCGAAACACGTACGCTATTAACCATATATTGACCAATCAGCTTACGCATACGGTCCATTTCAATTATTTCATCTTGTCCGCTAATTGAAGGTGAAACCAATGGTTTTTCTGGTGCTGAAGATGCCGCAGGTTTGGTTTGACTAGCTACGGAAGTTTTCTTTGTGCTTGATCCTCTTGAATTTAAGTAATTCAATACATCATTTTTTGTGACTCTTCCACCTCTACCAGAACCCTGTAACTCGAACAATTCAATGGCTGATACATTCTCCTTTTTAGCAATGCTTTTTACCAATGGCGAAAAGAATTTCCCTGTTGTTTTATTTAAATCATCAATGGATTCTTGTTCAGCTTGGTGCGATTCTTCTTTAGGAAGATCTTCTGTTTTCGCAGGTTTCACTTCAACTCCTTCAGAAGGAGCAACATCAGCCTCATCACCGTCTGTAGCAATTATTGCAATAACTTCACCTACTGGTACCAATGCATCTTCAGGAAAACGAATCTCTAATATTTTTCCATCAACAGGTGAAGGTATTTCTGAATCTACTTTATCGGTAGCAATTTCAAGCAAATTATCATCTTCCTCAATGGTATCGCCTACAGCAACCATCCATTTTGTAATGGTAGCCTCTTGTACGCTCTCTCCCAGTTTGGGCATCTTTAATTCAAATTTCGACATTGATTCTGTTATTTATTATAATAAGTGATTGGTTAATCGATTTCAACCTTAAATCGTATCTATTATTATTTACCGATGAAACAGTTTAAAAAAACTTTTGTTTATAATATACTTAGAAAATCATTATTGATTAATAACTCACATGTTGTATGTAGCTATATATTAATAATATAAGTAATTACAATTTATGCACTTAAAATATATTATAACAACATCAGGTGTTGAAATATAAATTTTGTTAACTCAATATATTATATGAATTATATTGTTCTATTAAGAAATTCATTTTATGAAAAATATGGGCATTGCATTTAGACAAATAAAAATGGTTTTCATAATAAAAAAATTAGGTGATTTTATTTTATAATTGTATGTTTGCAGAAATTTAAATTAAACAAAATGAACAAAGGAAAAGTAAAATTCTTTAACGATACCAAAGGTTTTGGTTTCATTAAAGACGTTGAGTCAGACAAAGAGTATTTCGTACACGTAAGTGGTCTGATTGATGAAATTAACGAAGATGATGATGTAACTTTCGATCTTCAAGAAGGAAGAAAAGGATTAAATGCAGTTAACGTAAAACTAGCTTAAATAGT
>JAQICC010000125.1 GCA_027858735.1 Salinivirgaceae bacterium | reverse complement strand
TTAATCAGACTGACTTGGTTGAAAAATTAACTTTTTCTTCTTTTTTGGACGAAAAAACACAAAGAAATTATTTTCAGTCTTATCAGACAAGACTAAAGAAACTTGAAAAAAAATGAAGTGCTGGCTACAACACGCAATATGAAAAAATGGGCAGATGGTGCTAAATATGAGTGGATTAACAACAAATAAACAGCGGTGTAAATTGAAAGATTGGTATTTCAAATGCCCAATATTTTTATATTGCCAACCGTTATGTTCAATTAAACAATTAGCTCTTTGAATGAAATATAATCTTAATAAGTTGGAATGGCAACAGTTCGAACAATTAGCATTTAATTGTCTCCAAGAAGCTATATCTCAATCCATAATATTTATTGAAGGCGGGAATGATAAAGGTCGTGATTTTGTTTATGAAGGCATAACGAATTTTTTTGATGAAGACAATAACAGCAAGAAATATCTATTTCAGGCCAAGCATAAGTCAGATGACAAATATCGTTCTGCCTTAAAATCTGATCTATCACAAGAATTGAACAAGGTTTTTATCAAAAATGAATTATCATTTGATGTTTACTGTTTGGTTACCAATCTTACTATTCCTGGTGACTTTTTAGATGAACTAAATGCAGTGTTTTCAAAATTCATAGATGAAAATCATCATTTGCAAAACTTAAAGTTT
The DNA here is from genome assembly GCA_027858735.1 of Salinivirgaceae bacterium. Lineage (GTDB taxonomy): Bacteria > Bacteroidota > Bacteroidia > Bacteroidales > SZUA-534 > GH45. The sequence continues at coordinate 8,584 of JAQICC010000125.1, read as the reverse complement.
AGAGTGATAAGTTACAGGAATTTAGAAACTATAATTGATAAACATATATATATAAAGTACAGATACTCTAACATTCTAAACCCTAGTGATCTTGAATATTTACTTACACAAACCTTAAAAAGAGGAACCCAAAAGACATCTGATATTTGGTTTTCCATTTTCAAAAAGAATTCCGAACGATTCATATACACTTCTATTCAGGACAAGGCTATAGAAGTTGTCAAAAGTAAAAATATAATTCTTTTTTCTGGCCCACCTAAATCAGGTAAAACTTTTAATGCTCAAGCGCTAATTTTCAATCTCTGTTGTATAGAGGAATTCTCTCCTTTATATATTGTTGATCTAAACACGTTTGAAGATCTTTATGAAGGTGATTCAAAACAGATATTTCTATTTGATGATGCCTTTGGGAAGAATAATCTAGACAAATCGCGATCTGATATTCTAGAAAGAAAACTAGAACAAATTTTTGAGACAATTGACGCAAAGCACCTTTGCGTTTTTACAAGTAGAGAGCACGTTTATCGTTCTTTCGAAAAGTTTACAGACAAAGACATATCCAAGTACATTAAAAAAATAACAGTTCAAGTTACTGAGTTGAGTTTAACAGAAAAAGAAAGTTTGTTTGAAAGGTATTATAAATCATCTCTAAAAATGCCTTTCAATTTACCAGACTGGCAAATAAATAAGTATATTAACCATACTAAATTCTCTCCAGAAACGATTCGTTCATTTTTTGATAATACTGAATATTTTGATCATGAAGAATTCATGAAACATTTAGAATTTCCTGATCAATATTTGGCAACTGTATTCACTAGCCTTTCTCAAGAGAAGCAGCAAACTCTTCTAGCAATACTATTTGGTCTTAATGGACAAATTAAAAACATCTCATATACGTTTAAAAATTTACTAAATGACCAAGGCAACACGAGGCTTATTCATTTACAAGACCAATTGTCTATTATGGAAGATAGTATTGTTTCATGTCTCAATGAACAATACACTTTTTATCATCCGTCAATGGCGGAATTTTTCCTACGCTATCTGTCTCGAGAAGCAGGAAATTATCGCAGCCTTGCATTTAAAAACCTTAATTTGGAATTGTTGAGTTTTATTAAATTCTCTGAATCAAAAAGGGCTGAACTTTTTATCAAAATTGATTCATCAGATCTTATTGAAATGTCAATAGGATTCAAGAGAATTTTGCATAATCCGAATTCTGAGATACAACATTTAAATTCAATATTCACTTGGGTCGGTAGCGAAGATATTATGATGAACCTCAAGTTGAAGGATAATGAAAAATACAAGAAATTGAAATCTAATTTTATTGATGATTTTACTCAAGAAGCCGAAAGAATATTTAAAAATATTGATTGTATAGATTTCGATTATTTCATGAGAAATTTGAAAATGCTTTACAGTCAGAACACACTAGGTAAAATTTTCAGTACACAAACAATCAAAAGAATAATTGACTTAAAGATAGACAACAATAGTCTTTGGATTGTTGTATTTCACCTTGCACAATTTATTGCCACAAAGGAAGAACTATTAACAGTCGTGAATAGAGACTGGTTAAATAAATTTTATTTGGATTTGAAATCTGAAATTAATAAACTAGGTTTAGAATTATTTGGGGCTAATTATCCTGAATTCCCAGAAGTAAAGAAATATAAACAACTTGTTGAGGCAAATAAATTAAAAGAAGCTCAGAACGTAAAGAAAAATTCATATACGGATTACAAACTCAAAACTCAAAGAACTTGGTACCCTAAATATTTGCAGGCAAAGAGAAAAATGAATGCATTAAATAATTCTAAACCTCATGGATATAGAATTTACATAAAGCTCGAAGAATTATTCACACCGCTGAGAAGATTGGAAGAAAATCAAAGAAATCGGTATTACTTTTTACTTGAAAAAGGAATATGGAAAAACTGAACATGACAGAGTGGCATAACGCAATGCAAATCAGTTAGTTGCGTTGGGCTTCTCACGTATCTGGACAGCACGCCGCAAAAAGCTTTTCATGGCAACATAACTCTTGTACTCACATAAATTGTTTCGGGCACTCTTAAATTCAGTTATTTAATATATTTACAAAAAACGTATATAAAATAAAAAATGGATACCAGTATTATTAAGGTAAAAAGTCCTCAACCCTAAGCTATAATTCAAGAAATTCAGCATACCAAAAACAATACATTTAGCTATTAAGAGTATATTAATGGAATTTCTGATTTAGAAATAGCATGTACATTTTCGTATTAAAGAAATGGAGTTATAAAACTCAGTTAAGTAGTTTCGTATTCCATTAAAAACAATATTTTTATAAATAAAATTGAATTTTCAATAATTAGTCTATCTTTGTATCGTGTACGATATAATAGCACGCGACATAAAAGCATTAAAACGAAAATAAAGTCATGAAAACAACAATTACTCAGAATGTATTTAGAATTTTACTTGCAATATTTATGTTCTCTGCAGGCTTTAGTCATTTAACATATAGCCGCATTGACTTTCATGCTCAAGTACCCGATTGGGTTCCATTAAGTAAAGATTTAGTGGTTATTTTATCAGGTATTGTTGAAATGGCACTAGGATTTGGTTTAGCCTTTTGGAAAAGAGAAAGAGCTCTTTTGGGTTGGGTACTTGCATTATTTTTTATATTGATATTCCCGGGAAATATTGCTCAATATATTAATGCTACCGATGCTTTTGGTTTAGATTCGGATACTGCTAGGTTGACTAGATTATTCTTTCAACCTGTACTTATTGCTTGGGCATTATGGTCGGCAGGATCTTGGAAAGCTTGGAAAATCAAAAAAATGAATAAGTAATGGAAAGTCCTCAGTTGAAATTAAGCAACCAGGTTTGTTTTCCAATTTATTCAGTATCAAGGCTTATCACTAAAGCTTACAAACCACATTTGGATGAGCTGGGCGTGACCTACCCTCAATATTTAGTACTGATGGTGTTGTGGGAAAATGATGGTCTTACAGTAAATCAAATTACTGAGAAATTGTTACTTAACACCAACACGCTTTCTCCTTTGCTAAAACGCATGGAAAAAATGGAGATTTTACAACGTAATCGTTCCAGCAACGACGAAAGGAGTGTTATTATTCAGCTTACTGATAAGGGAAAACAATTGAAAATTCAAGCACTGGCTATACCAGAAAAATTGCTCAATACATTGCTAAAAGAAAATGTTAGCATGGATGAAGTTATTCAACTTAAGGATACGCTTTGCGATTGGATTAGAATATTATCGGACACTGACAAAAATAAAGACTAAAAATTTAACATAAATAAAAACAAATAAAATGGAATTATTAGATAAATTAAATTGGCGTTATGCTACCAAAGCAATGAACGGCAAAAAAGTGGAGCAAAATAAAATAGACACAATTATTGAAGCCGCTTCACTAGCTCCAACATCAAGCGGATTGCAACCTTTTGAAATAGTGGTAATAAGCAATCAAGAAGTAAAGAAGAAAATAAGAGCTATTGGCTGGGATCAAACTGTAATTACAGATTGTTCTCATTTATTGGTATTTGCAGCTTGGGATACTTACACCGCTGAGCGCATAAATAAAGTGTTTGATCATACCAATACAGTACGTGGTTTTAAAAATGAGGGATGGGAAAATTACCGCCAAATGTTATTGAACTCTTATCCACAAAGAAGTGCCGAAGTGAATTTTAATCATGCGGCAAAACAAGCTTATATTGCATTTTCGCAAGCCATTTCAGCTGCAGCATTCGAAGGCGTGGATAGTACTCCTATGGAAGGGTTTGATCCAGATGCTTTGGATGAGATATTAAATCTTAGAGAAAAAGGATTAAGAAGTTGTGTATTGCTTTCATTGGGATATAGAGATACCGAAAATGATTGGTTGGCTAGCTTGAAAAAGGTTAGAAAAAGCAAGGCAGATTTAGTTACAATAATTGACTAGTACATAAAAACAGCTAAGCTATTCGCCTCTTGCTGCAGACATATTAAGGCTGAAGCTATTATGTGGCGAATAGCTTAACTAAAATTAATTGAACTGTTAAAGAACTTTAATAAGATAGGTTCTACTACCAATTTAGTGGGTGTTTTTATAAGATGTACCTATTTATATTTTCAGGTCAACAGTCTTCAGTCCACAGTCAATTTACCGACTGAGAATTGCAGACTGTCGACTATATCCCATTGATAAAAATGTACTATTAATAAGTTGTCCCACTTAAATTCGTAGTAATACCATAAGATATAAGGAAAATGAAATTTTACGATTTACACATAGATGACACCAAGGGGCAAACCCTAAAAATGTCGGACTATCAAGGCAAAGTTGTTTTAATAGTAAATACCGCAACAAAATGTGGTTTAGCCCCGCAATTTGACGACCTGGAAAAGCTGCATCAGGAATATAAAGATAAAGGTTTGGTAGTCCTTGGTTTTCCTTCAAATCAGTTTTTAAATCAAGAACCCGAAACTAATGAAACCCTTGTTGAGGCTTGCAGAATAAATTTTGGTGTAACCTTTCAATTAACTCAAAAGATTGATGTAAACGGTGATGCTACGCATCCGATTTTTGCTTACTTGAAAGACGAACTTAATGGTTCATTAGGAAAGAAAATAAAATGGAATTTTACAAAGTTCTTAATAACACCTGAAGGCAAGCCATTTAAACGTTATGCTCCAACTACAAAGCCTGCCAAATTAGAAGATGATATTAAGTCTTTGTTGAAGATGTAGCTCAATATGCAGCAAAATATAATATTTTTTATTAGCTATTTCGTTCGAACCTTTTGATGCTAGTAACTATTCATTAAATTTACTGTATATGAAAGTAGCTAAAATTGATCAGGTCATTAATGGTAAATTTCTTTATTACGGTTTCTTGGCTGGTAGTAAGCGCATACTGGAAAATCAAATTGAGCTAAATAGAATTAATGTTTTTCCTGTTCGCGACAAAGATACCGGTACAAATTTAGCTTCAACCATACGTTCAGTAATTGATACCATAAAACCTCACAAGTCGTATAAAACTACCATTGAAAATATTGCTGATGCGGCATTAATAGGAGCTAGAGGTAATTCGGGAGTAATATTTGCACAGTTTCTTTACGGATTAAGTAATGAAACCAAAAATAAGCAGGTCATCTCTTTATCGGAATTTGCTGATAGTGTTAAAAAATCAATTCCGTATATTTATGATGCGATGGCAAATCCTGTAGAAGGAACCATGATCACCGTAATAAGAGATTGGTCAGACTATCTTATTAAGCATAAAGAATCGGTTCTGGGTTTTAAAGAGGTTATAATTAAGTCGTTTCATGCTTTGGAAAAATCGCTAAGTGAAACTACTGCAAAGCTGAAAGATTTAAGTAAATATGGTTTAGTAGATGCTGGAGCAAAAGGGTTCGTAGTTTTTATACAAGGGTTTATTGATTTTATTATAAACAGAAACATTAGAAATATAGTTATTGAAAGTGGCAATGAATTATCTTTGGTACATTCCGATGTAATAGATGGTGAACCCATTAAATATAGATATTGTACCGAAGCAATTGTTAAAAATTTAAATTCAAATACAGCATCATTAAAACAAGATTTGGAGCGCTATGGTGATTCGGTTGTTGTGGCAGGATCCAACAAAACTTGCCGTATTCATTTGCATACCAATAAACCTGCCGATCTTTTTTATGATTTAAAAGCTAAAGGGCTTATTACCTATCAGAAAGTTGATGATATGGTTCGTCAGCAAGAAATGGCAACCAAAAAAAAGTGGAATATTGCATTGGTTACCGATTCAACATGTGATTTGCCAGCAGAGCTCCTTGATTTTTATCAAATTAATATGGTACCCATTAATTTAAACTTTGGTGAAAATCATTTCCTTGATAAGGTGACCATTCAACCCAAGCAGTTTTATTCTTTATTAGAAACGGAGAAAGAATTTCCCAAAACATCGCAAATTAACGAACGGGCATTTACCAATTTATATTCGCACCTGGCCTCGCATTACGATGCTATAATATCGATACACCTAAGCAGTAAATTTAGCGGAACCCATTCAAATGCCGTAAAGGCAGCTAAGCGTATTGAACAGGAATTCTCTAAGCCGGTTCATGTACTCGATTCTAAAAATTTATCGGGAGCTTTAGGTTTATTGGTTTTAAAAACTGCTCAAGCCATTGAAAAAGGGGGAAGTATAGAAAGTATAGTGGATACGCTCAAAGCTGATATTTCAAATGCTAAGATTTTTGTTAGTGTTAAAGATTTAAAATATATGATTAAGGGTGGACGGGTTTCTCGTCCTGCTGGTTTTATAGCAAATTTATTAGGCTTGAATCCGGTAATTTCAATGGATAAAAATGGGAATTCAATGCTGTTTGGTAAAACATTTAGCCAACAATCAAGCCTTAAAAAAGTACTTCAGCACATTGAACAAATAGGACAAGGGAAAAGCATTTGGAACTATATTATTTTACACGCTCATAATTTTGAGGGAGCACATGACTTAGAAAATAAGATGCACGATATAACAAGTAAAAAGCCGCTAGCGGTTGTTGATATATCGCCGGTTATAGGTATGCATGCTGGAAATGGAACAGTTGCCGTTGCCTTATTATTCAATAATTAACTCCATAAAATGCAAATTTAGTTTAAATGGGTGTATTACTTACTTTGGTTATTCTGGCTTTAACTTACGTATGGGGATCAATTCCTTCTGGATACATTCTTACCAAATTTTATACGGGTGATAATATATTGGAGTTAGGAAGTGGAAATGTGGGCTCAACGAATGTTAAGCGGGTAGCAGGCAAAAAAGTTGCTGTGTATACGCAACTGGCCGATATGTTTAAAGGAATATTACCAGTAGGTATATGTTTATATATTGGTGCTTATACAGATATTGCATTGATATCACCCTATTATGTTTATGCCTTGGCAATAGCAGCCATTATTGGTCATAACAACAGTTGTTTTTTGAAATTTAAAGGAGGAAAGGGAGTAAACACAACGCTTGGTGCTTCCGTTTTACTGGCACCTTATTCTGTATTTATATCGGTAGCAATTTATTACTTAGTAAAATGGCGTTTTAAATATGTTTCACTTGGATCTCTTGCAATCGGAATTTTTATGCCGTTAATTGAAGTTATTATCCATGGTATTACACCAACATTCTTTTATCTATTAATATGCTCAATAATGATATTTGTAAGGCACCGAGCAAATATTAAAAGATTAATTTATAACGAAGAGTTATCGTAGTACGGATAAATATTTTTAATTTACCTCAATGCCTTCTTATATAATTCCAATGCTTTTTCTCTTGCCTCTTTATGATCAACAATAGGAGAGGGGTATTCAATAGTACCATATTCAGGTACCCATTTATTAATATAAATAAAATCTCGATCGAATTTTTGTTGCTGTGTATAAGGATTAAAAATTCTAAAATAAGGAGCCGCATCGCAGCCTGTGCCAGAAGCCCATTGCCAATTTCCGTTGTTTGATGCCAATTCATAATCAAGCAATTTGCTTGCAAAATAGGCTTCGCCCCAGCGCCAATCAATTAATAGGTGTTTGCATAAAAAGCTTGCTGTTATCATGCGCACTCGGTTGTGCATATATCCTGTTTGGTTTAGCTCTCGCATTCCAGCATCTACAATAGGGTATCCGGTTTTTCCATCGCACCATTTTGCAAATAGTTCTTCATTGTTAGGCCATAAAATTTGGTCGTACTTTTTCTTAAAAGATGAATTGACAACATGTGGAAAATTATACAATATTTGAATGAAGAATTCTCTCCAAATGAGCTGTTTTACAAATGTCGTTTGGTTTATCCCCACCTGGCGAATAACTTCTCGAACACTTATAGCACCAAAACGAAGGTATATTCCTAAATATGAGGCACCATTCACACTCGGTGTGTTGCGGTTTTTTTCATAAGAGATGATTACATTCTTATTAAGCTTGAAAGCCGGTATTTTTATTTCACTTTTAGTAAAATTTAAGCTGTTTAGGGAAGGTATTTGCTCAGGTTGTTTTTGTATCAATCGACTTAATAAAGACTCCGATTGGTAGCTTTTAATGTCTTCTTCACTATAGGCATCAAACCATTTTTTTGAATAAGGGGTATAAACAGTATAAGGAGTTCCATCTTTTTTTAGCACTTCGTTATACTCCCGTATTATATGATCTTTAAAACGATGGAAGGGAATTTTAACTTTTTGCAAAAGTTGGGTAACTTGTTCATCGCGAGATCTTCCGTAAGGTTCGTAATCACTATTCGTGAATACTTCAGCAATATTATATTGTTGTAAAAGTTTTTGAAATACTTCAAGGGGTTTTCCTGCTTCAACCAACAATGATGAATTGTATTTGGCAAACTCTTTATTGATAGCGCTAAGGCATGAATAAAGAAAACTAACGCGGGCGTCATCCTTGGGTAATTCTTCCAGAATGTTTGTGTCAAAAATAAATAAAGGAAGCACTCTATACTTACTTTTTAAAGCATGGTACAAGCCAACATTGTCTTCAATTCTTAGATCGCGACGAAACCAAAAAATGGAT